>WFPN01000218.1 GCA_015487535.1 Aquificaceae bacterium | reverse complement strand
GAGCAGGAGAACGTAAACAAGGTCCTCGGAATACCCAAGAGGTTCTGGGAGGCTGAGCTCGATAACTATCAGTACGAGAACCCCTCGGAGACGGACGCCTACAAGGAAGCGATGGTATTCGCCTCTTCCTTCGACCCTTCCGAGGGTAAGGGAATAACCTTTGTGGGAACTCCCGGAGTAGGGAAGACCCACCTTGCGGTTGGGATACTTAAAAAGATCTACAGGGAGAAAGGAATAAAGGGTAGGTTCTTTGACACTAAGGATCTGATATATAAGCTGAAGGCCCTCATAGAGGAAGGAAAAACCTCGAAAGCGATAAGGAGGATCCTCAACTACCCCCTTATAGTCCTCGACGATCTTGGCAGCGAGAGGCTCTCCGAGTGGCAGAGGGAGATAATATCCTACATAATCTCGTACAGGTACAACAACCTCAAAAGCACGATAATAACCACGAACTTCTCCCTTACCGGTGAGGAGAAGAAGGACAGAAGGATAAAGAAAACAGCCCCGGACATAGATCTTCCAAAATCTCTGATGGTGGAGAGGCTCGGTCCCGGGACGGTCTCTAGGATATACCAGATGACCAAGGTTCTGTACATCAAGGGGAGGGACAGAAGGAGGGTATAATTTTGGGATGAAGGATATAGAGAGCACTGTAAAGAAGTACATAAGACCCGGTTTCGAGTACGAGGTATTCAGGCAGAGGGTAAAGAAGCTGAAGATAGAGACCTCCCAGGAAGAGATAGAGAACCTCTCTAGCTCGGAGGAATCCGGTGTGGGGGTTAGGGTGCTCAAGGATGGGAGGATGGGCTTTGCATACACCTCGAACCTAGAAGAGGAAAAGATAAAGGACGTTGTAGAGAAGGCCATGGAGATGTGCGAGCTCCAGACCCCGGACAGGGGGAACGTCTTCAACAAAGAACTTAAAATTTCCGAGGTTGAGTCCGTATTCGATAGAGAGGGGCTCGAGGTTTCCCTCGAGGAAAAGGTAGATATGACCTTGGGGTTGGAGAAGAAGGCTAAGGGGATCGACGGAAGGATAAAGGGGGTCAGAAAGGCGAGTCTCACTGAAGGTCTTATAGAGGTCGAGTTTTCGAACTCTTACGGCGTTAAGTTCGGCTACGAAGGAACCTACTACACCTCCTTTATAGCCACCCTCGCCCAGGAGGGGCAGGACTCCTCCATATCCTGGGAGTTCAGGGGAGCCAGGAGATTAAGTAAGCTCGACCTGGATGATATGGTGATGGACGCCGTGTTCAAGAGCACATCACTCCTGAACCCCAAGCCGGTCCAGACTAAGGTTATGCCGGTGCTCTTCTTCAGAGAGAGCTTCGCCATGCTGCTAGAGGCCTTTTCGAGTATGTTCCTCGGCGACTCCCTGGTGAAGGGGAAAACCCTTTTGAAGGACAGGATAGGTGGGTCCGTAGGTAGCGAGCTGCTCACACTAATAGACGATGGTTCAATGGAGGAGGGCTTCGAGACCACACCCTACGACGCCGAGGGGATCGGCAGGCGGAGGAACGTTGTCATAGAGAGAGGTGTCTTCAAGGGCTTTCTCCACAGCCTTTACACGGCCACCCTCTCTGACCAAGAACCTACGGGGAACTCACAGAGGGGAAGTTACAAGAACCAGCCACATTCCGGGGTAACGAACCTGTACCTGGAAGGTGGTGAGGGGGATATCGAAGATCTGATATCCTCGGAGAAGGAGATCTTCCTGGTCCTGGATCTGATGGGGTTGCACACGGTGGATCCGGTTTCGGGGGAGTTCTCACTTGGGGCTTCCGGCGTGCTGTACAGGGACGGAAAGCCCCAACACGCCGTGAGGGGAGTTACCGTTGCTGGAAACGTTCTCGATCTTTGGAATAAAATAGTTGCGGTGGGTGGGGATCTTAAGTTTTACGGTAACGTGGGATCCCCCTCGGTGCTAGCCAAGGATATAACGGTAGGGGGAAACTGATATGAGAAGAACTTTCGTATTCTTCCTGTGGCTCTTCCTTCTCCTGTTCGTAATAGCCTCTCTTTACATATCGTTCACCGCCTATCTGAAAGACAGAGACAGGAAGATACTGACGAACCTGAGCACCTTCTTCCTCCAGGCTAGGGAGGGAAAGAGCAAGGTGAGCCTCCCGTTCCCGGACACCACCATACTGGTGTACGCAAAGAGAACGGGGGAGAAGTTCGTGAGCTCCAACGCACTTTCCAGCATAGACAGGGCCAAGTACGACTTAGTCCAGATAAACCTCGGGAAGGATAAGGTCTATGCTTACGTGAAGAAGATAGACCCTCTGGACTACCTTAACTTCGTCGGACAGAACCATCTTTACACAGGTCTGATAGTTGCGAGCGTGCTCCTCTACCTTAGCATATTCTACTTTACCGTCAAGGAGTTCGAGCTCGCCCAGAGTGGAGGTATAACCGAAGAGCTTATGAACAGGCTCAAAGCCCTCAGGCTCACTCTGGCGACCTTTAAGGTTATACCCGAGGAGAGCGTAGATGAGATGAAGAGGGTGGTGGATAGTATCTTAAGGCATAGATCAAGTAAGAGGTGAGGTGTGGGGACATGAAGGTACTTATAGTTTCCTTTGACAAGACTCTTACGGAGAGCCTTCAGAAGGCACTTGAGGATCACGAGGTTTACGTAGCCAAGAACAGCGAGGAAGCCATAAAGATGATACCCTCGGACGTGGAGGCTGTGATCTACGACGCTATATCCGGGGCCATATCCGAAGAGGACATAAACACACTGTACACGAAGAAGTTCAGCAATGCCAGGTACCTTATCCTGTACGACGAGCTCTTTCCCGTAGATCAGGAGAACATCATAGCTCCCCAGAAGCTGCTCGTCCCGAGAGATACGGACCCCAAGGAGGTTGTTCAGAAGCTCGTCGAGTTCGAACCCGAAGAGGTGAAGGAAGAAAAACCTGAGGAGAGCGTTCCCGAGGCTCCTGAGGAGTTCGAGATAGAGCCAACGGCTCTGGAGGTAACGCAGGAGGTGGAGGAGGAGACAACTGAGGCAGAGGAGGAAGCCCCACAGGAGGAGGCTCCACAGGTTCAGGAGGTTACAGAGGAAAAGGAGGTTTCCGAACAACCCCAAGAGGGGGGCAAGGTCCTGATAGTGTCCTTCGATCAGACCCTGATAGACACCCTTAAGGCCTCCCTTGGTCAGAAGTACGATGTGGTGAGCGTAAAGACGGTGAAGCAGGCCATGGAACAGGCAAAAGATGCCAGGCTCGTTGTCTTTGACGCCATATCCGGAGTGATAGCGGAGAAGGGACTCATAGAGATGGCCGGCGATCCGGAGATAGCCGGAAAGCCTTTCGTGATACTGGTGGATGACCTCTTCCCCATAAACGTTGAGGGGATACCCCTGGAAAAGAAGGTGGCAGTATCTAGGGATACCGATCCCGAGAGATTAAAGGAGATAGTGAGGGAGGAGCTCGAAAAGGCCACCGCGGTTGGAGAGGTTGCGGAGAAGACCGAGGAGGAGGAAGCTGTCCAAACCGTTGAGGAAGCAACGGTCCAAGAGGAGGAGAGCGCTGTCGAGGAGATTGTGGAGGAGGTGGCTCAGCCGCCCGAGGAGTTCGAGATAGAGCCGGTCACCCAGGAGGAGACGATTCAGGAGATCGTAGAGGAAGCGCCCGAGATCGAGGTAGAGGAGGTACCTCAGGAGGAGGAAGAGGTTCCCGCCTTGGAGGCTCTCGAAAAGATAATGGAGGAGCAAAATATTGAGGTAGAGCAGGTGAGTGAGGAGGAAGAGGCAGAAACTGTCGAAGAGACAGTGCAGCAGGCGGCTGTACCCCAGGTAGAGGCCGGGCAGATAGACCTGGACAGCCTGATAGAGAACGCTGTCTCGAAGGCGCTCTCCGAGGACAGGATAAAGGAGGCCGTCCTTAACGCCCTCAGGGATAGCATGGGCGATATAAGGGATATGATCTCGGAGGTGATAAAGCAGGAGGTGAACAAGGCCTTTGAAGAGCTCGACATAAGGAACCTGGTGAGACAGGCCACCTACCAGGCCCTCAAGGAGAGGCTCGAGGAGCTTATATCCTAGCCAAACACCTTCTTAAAGATGTAATCCCTGTGCTTCACGAATTCCCAGGGATCGAATATCTTCTCTATCTCGTCGGTAGAGAGGAGCTCCCTAACCCTTTCTCTCTTGAGAAGGGCCTCCTTAAAGCTGATATCCAAGTTCCAGCTCTCCATCGCGGCCTCCTGGACTATGTCGTATGCCTCGTCCCGGAGCATACCCCTTTCCGTTAGGGCCACAAGAACCTTGCTCGAGAAGTAAAGACCCTTGGAAAGATCCATGTTCCTGAGCATCCTCTCCTTATTAACTACGAGCCCCTTCAGTATCTCCAGGAACAGGTTGAGTATGTAGTCGAGAGCTATCGAGGAGTCTGGAAGGATCACCCTCTCCACCGAAGAGTGGGAGATGTCCCTTTCGTGCCATAGAACCACGTTCTCGAGGGCCGGAATCAAGTTGGATCTTATCACCCTCGCCAGGCCGCATATCCTCTCGGAGTGTATGGGATTCTTCTTGTGGGGCATTGCCGAGGATCCTCTCTGCCCCTCGGTGAAGGGCTCCTGAACTTCAAGGACCTCGGTCCTCTGGAGATGTCTTATCTCGGTGGCGAACTTGTCGAGGGAAGAGGCGGTTATCGCCATCGCCGCCATGAACTCGGCGTGCCTGTCCCTGTGGACTATCTGGGTCGATGCGGGCTCTATCTTCAAACCGAGCTCCTCGAGGGCTATCTTCTCTACTTCTGGGGGAACGTTCGAGTAAGTTCCGACGGCCCCAGAGATCTTCCCGTAGGAGATCCTCTCCAGGGCCATCTCGAGCCTCTCCTTATTCCTTCTCATCTCGTCGAACCAGACGGCGAACTTTATCCCCAGTGTGATGGGCTCTGCGTGAACCCCGTGGGTCCTCCCTATCATGAGGGTGTCCTTGTGCTCAAAGGCCAGGCGCCTGAGCTCCTCCATAACGCTCTCCACGTCCCTTATCAGTATTCTCAGGGCGTCCCTCATAAGGAGTGCGAGGGCTGTGTCTATCACGTCCGAAGAGGTGAGACCGAGATGTATGTAACGTCCCTCCTCCCCTACCTGCTCTGAGATCGCCGATACGAAGGCGAGGACATCGTGCTTGTACCTCCTCTCGTACTCCCTTATCTTCTCAAGGGTCTCATCGTCTATCCGCGTCCTCTCCTCGATCTTTCTAAGGACCTCCTGTGGGATCTTGCCGAGCTTCGCCCACGCCCTGCATACGGCTATCTCCACATCGAGCCACTTCTGGAACTTGTTCTTTTCCGACCATACCTTGCCTATCTCCTCTCTCGTGTACCTCCCTATCATGGCTTTTACATTATACTCATTACTTAAAGATGAGATACTTCCCCCTGCTTCTCCTCCTTGTCTCCCTAAGCTTTCCAAAGGTCTTTATAGAATCCAACTACCCGCTTAGAAACAACAACTTTCAGAGGATCGCAACTGAAGAGAACCTTTTCCTCATCCTGTGGGCACTCCAGAAGTTAAAGGACGTCAAAGACATTCGGATAATGAGCGTGGGAAAGGATACGGTGATCTACGTGGAGAGGTACCCGATCCTTAAAAAGGTAGAGATACGGGGAAACTGGTTCGCCGGAGACGAGGAGATAAAGAATCTGATACTCGCTAGGGAGGGCGAGCCTTTAGTGAACTTCGACCCAAAGGAAGCAGAGAGGACCTTAAAGCTCTTTTACAGGAGCAGGGGCTTCCTCTATCCAGAGGTGCATATCGGGGTCAGGGTGGACGAGAAGGGCTTTGCCTACATGAAGGTAGAGATCAGGGAAGGGGAGCTCTACTTCCTCGGGGGAGCCCTCTTTAAAGGAGCGAAGCATTACGACAACATCAGGCTACTCACCGAGGCCGGCCTGAGGCTTGGGGAGATTTACAACGAGGAGAGGGCGAAGAAGGGGAGCTTCAAGGTTCAGGAGTTCTATAGGAAGAGGGGATTTCTAGAGAGCCTCGTTTACTACGAGAGAACCGAGAAGGTGAGAGCGAGAAAGCCCTTCGTGTACGTTCTCTTCCCGGGTGTAGAGGCTACACGAAGGAGGTTCATCGATGGGGCTGTGGCCCTCTTCAGGGGGATATCCAACTTCCTATCCCATCCGATCGCGGTGACGAAGACCCTCTTTGGAAAGGGCAGGCTCGCCGTACCGGTTTACCTGGTCAGCGAGGGGGAAAGGTTCAAGATAGGCTTCGAGGGTAACGAGAGCTTCGAGAAGGAAGATCTTATGAGGTTAATAGATACGGATACACCCGGCGTCGATCTCTTCTTTCTGGAGGGAACCCGCGAGAGGATAGAGGAGTTCTACAGGAGTAAGGGGTTCTTCGACGTAAAGGTTGACTACTCCTTCAAGGAAGGGAGGATAAACTTCAAAATATTGGAAGGGGAGAGGTACAGGCTCGTTCCCCTCGGCTTCAAAGGGCTTAAGCTCCCCGAGTTCTACGACAGGGAAGCTATAGAGAGTATAAGGAACACCTTCCTTGAGAGGGTTAAAGAGAGAGGTTATCTGCTTGCTAGGCTCAACCTGATTGAGGAGGTGGACAGACAAAAAAAGAGGGTTTACCTGATCGTAGATTACGATCCCGGCAAGAGGATAGTTCTGAAGGACATAAAGTATTTAGGAAAGGACAGAGAGCTGAAGGGTATATTCAGCAGATACAGGGCCCTCCTCCCATCCATACTCGACGAGAAGCTCTTAGATAGCCTACACAGGGATATAAGGAAGTACCTGGACAGCAAGGGTTATCTGGACGGTGATTACTCTGTGAAGGTCAGGGTCGAGGAGAAGGAGGATGAGATGCTCTTCACCTACCTGTACAGGGTGAAGGAGGGGAAGAGGTACAGGTACGGAGAGCTCCTGATATACGGTAATGAGAAGACCCATCATAGGGAGATCTACTACACCGTTGTAAAGCAGCGGTACTTCTCGATCGACGCTGAAGAGGAGAGCCTGTGGAACCTCATCCAGAGCGAGAACTTCACAGGCGTTAGGATAGAGAACTTCGTGGACAGAGAGAAGAAACTGGTCCACCGGCTGGTCGAGGTGAGGGAGGACAAGAGGGGGCTCCTCGAGCTCGCGGTTGGATACAACACCGAGGAGAAGCTAAAACTAGAGGGAGGGGTGAAGCTCAAGAACCTGTTCGGGGTAGGCATAACTGCAAAGCTCTCGGCATCGAGGAGCCAAAAGTATCAGACCTACGAGCTGAGCCTCTCGGACAAGTTCCTCTTCTCGAGGAAGTACTTCGGTGATGTATCGGCCTTCAGGAGGCTAGAGTTCCACGGGAGCTTCGATCTTGAGAGCACAGGATACTCCCTTTCCTTCGGGTACAGACCCAAGAGGTGGTACAGCGTAAGCATCTTTGCGTCCAGAACCAAGAACGATGTGAGCGGTGCAGGGGCAGGAACGTACAACCTGACCAAGTTCGGCGTTTACCTTGTGAGAGAGAAGAGGGACGACCCCGTAAACCCGAGCAACGTAACCCACAACAGCGTAAGGCTCACAAGAGCGCAGGGGGACAGGGATTACTACACTGTAGAGATAAACAACTTTATACTCAGGGAGATAATCAAGGGGCTCGCCCTAAACGGCAAGTTCGCCCTTGGCTGGGCAGGGGAGGAGGCCCCGGTGTTCGATAGGTTCTTCCTTGGAGGCCTCAGGGACATGAGGGGCTACGATTATGAGGCGATTGGTTACCCTGAGGGAGGAAGGACCTACGCTTTCGGAAGGGCCGAGGTCCTATTCAGCGTGAGGGAACCCGTATGGGCAGGCACGTACGCCGAAGCGGGTAACGTGGGGGAGAACTTCTCGAAGACCTTTAAGGATCTTAAGTACGATCTTGGCGTTGCGTTAGGGGCGAGGACCCCCGCGGGCTTTATAAGACTTGATCTTGCAAAGCCTCTGAACAAGGTTGGAAAACCGACCTCCAAGTTCAAGATCTATCTATCAATTGGGTTTGTTTACTGATCAGCTCCTGGATATGCTGGATGAGCTCCCCAGCTATGTCCTCCCTCTGAAGGGCAAACTCGAACACCGTCTTGAGGTAGTCTATCGGGTTCCCGGTGTCATAGACCTTGCCCTCGAACTTGTAAGCGTAGATGGCCTCCTCCTCCAGGAGGAGCCTCATGGCGTCGGTCAGCTGGATCTCTCCCCCCTTCCCGGGCTTCGTTTCCCTCAGCTTTTCGAAGATCTTTGGCGTGAATATGTACCTTCCGACTATCGCCAGGTTCGAGGGAGCCTCCTCTGGGGAGGGCTTCTCTACCAGGTCCTCGATTATGTAAACGCCGTCCTCTATCTCCTTCACCTTAGCTATCCCGTACTTGTTCACCTCCTCCCGATCCACCTCAAACAGGGCTATGACGCTCTTACCGAACCTGTTGTAGATCTCTATCATCTCCTTTAAGGCCTCGCTCCCCCTCTCCAGGATTATGTCCCCCAGGGACACGAAGAAGGGCTCGTACCCGACGGCAGGTTCGGAGGTGAGGACCGCGTGGCCGAGGCCAAGCTGCTCCTTCTGGCGCACGTATATGGGGTTTGTCATGTGGCTTATCTCCCTTATGTTCTCGAGGATCTCCTCCTTACCGGCCTCCTCCAGATGTCTCTCGAGATCGGTGTTTATGTCGAAGTGGTGCTCTATCGGCCTCTTATGCCTTCCTGTAACGAAGATTATGTTCTCTATTCCCGCGTCGAGGAGCTCCTCAACGATGAACTGGATGACAGGTTTGTCTATTATGGGGAACATCTCCTTGGGCATAGCCTTGGTGGCGGGAAGGAACCTCGTCCCCCATCCCGCAACAGGTAGAACCGCCTTCCTTATAACCTCCATAACTTACCCTCCCTTTAATATAGCTATCATCTCCCTAACGGCCCTCTCGAAGCCGAAGATGACCGAGTTCGCTACTATAGAGTGCCCTATGTTCAGCTCCTCTATTAAGTTCCTCAGCCTAAGTATCCCCTTAACGTTCTGGTAGGTAAGGCCATGCCCTGCATAGACCTTAAGGCCAAGGTCCCTAGCTAGCCTGGCAGCCTCCTCTATCCTCCTTAGCTCCTCCTCCGCCTCATCAAACCTGTGCTCGTTCCACAGGTTGGCGTAGCCCCCGGTATGGAGTTCAACCGCGTCCGCTCCCACATCCGCACTGGCCTCTACCTGCCTCACATCTGGATCTACGAATAGGGAGACCTCTATCCCGTTTTCTTTAAAGTCCTTTATATAGTCTCCCAGAAATTCCCTCATACCTGCCACGTCGAGGCCTCCCTCGGTGGTTATCTCCTCACGTCTTTCGGGAACTAGGGTTACCCTGTCGGGTTTGACCCTGAGGGCTATCTCCTTCATCTCAGTGGTGGGAGCCATTTCCAGGTTTACGGGCACGATAACGAGCTCCTTTATTAGCTCAAGATCCCTGTCCTGGATATGACGCTTGTCCTCTCTGAGATGCAGGGTTATCTGATCAGCTCCCGCCTGCTGAGCTATAAGTGCTGCTAGCACTGGACTGGGCTCGAAGGTTCTCCTAGCCTGACGGACGGTAGCAACGTGATCTATATTAACCCCAAGCCTCATAAAGGTTATTTTATCTTCATTCCTTCCTCTTACTCAGGGTTATGTATATCTCGACCCTGTTGTTCCTCTCCAAGAGTATAGGCTGCCTCCAGGTGTAGAGGGGTCTCATGTCCCCGAATCCGGCTGCCGCCATCCTGCGGGGATCTATTCCCTGGGATTGAAGGAACCTGACCACCTCGGTAGCCCTCCTGAGGGACAGTTCCCATTTGTCCCTAACGTAGGGATCCTTTATCTCCACTATCCTGCTCACGTGCCCCTCCACCCTTATAAAGGTGTTGTCAGGCAGCTTCTTGAGAACGTCCGCCACCTCCTTTAAACTCTCCTGAGCCTTTGGGGTGAGCCTGTAGCTCCCGTCTTCGAAGAAGATCTTGTCGAAGAGCCTGAGCTTCACGAAGTCTGCAGTTATCACTATCTGGAAGGCCCAGGGAGGGAGGACCTTCTGTATCCTCCTCTTTATCTTAAGAGCGACCTCCTTCGGAGGCGGGTTTATGGGAGGTAGTATGGATGTCTTCCTTATAAACATCTGCCTCTCCGGCTGGAAGTAGGAGATGAACTTCTCGAGCTGGGCCACGTCCAGGCTACTCATAGCGTATATGAGTATGAAGAAGGTAAGGAGCAGAGACATAAGGTCGCTGAATGAGGTGAGCCAAGCGGGCGGTTTAGGACACTCCTCTTTCTTCTTGAAGGCCATATCTCACCTCACGGGTTGAGTTTTATACACAGCTCTATCCTCCTGTTCCTCTCCCTGTTCTGCGGTGAGTCGTTGGGAGCTATGGGATGGTACTCCCCAAAACCTACAGCCGAGAGTATGTCCGGGGGGTATCCACAGCCCACAAAGAGCTTCAGAACACTGAGGGCCCTTGCAGCAGAGAGCTCCCAGTTGGAAGGGAACCGGGGCGTAGATATGGGAAGGTCGTCGGTGTAGCCCTCGAAGGTTATCGGTAGCGAGTAGGGTTTTAGCCTCTCACACACGTTGAGGAAAAGGTTCTTCGCCTCCGGGTAGGGCTCCTCGGAGCCGAGTGGGAAGAGCTTGCTGGTGTTTATCCTCAGCTTCATACAGGTTCCCGTGACCAGGTAATCGGCCTGTATGCCCATACTCATGAGTTCCTGCTTTATCTTCGATATCTCCTTCTTGAGCTCGGCAAACTTCTTAACCCTGTAGTGCATGTTCTCCATGTTGATGGGTATCCTGGAACCCTTCATGGCGCCGCTCTCGGAGAATATAACCTGCCTGCCTCCAAAGGCTTCCACCAGGCCCTTCAGAACCTGGTAGAACTTCTCGAGGGAGATTATGCTCATCGAGTAGAGGAGTATGAAGAAGGTGAGTAGGAGTGACATGAGATCTCCGAAGGAGGTGAGCCAGGCTGGTGGTTTAGGACACTCCTCCTTCTTCCTGGCCATGCTCTACCTCAAACTTCCTCGGCCGCCTCCAGGCCGAGCATTATGGAGAGCTCTTGCCTGAGGATGTTGGGGTTCACACCCTTCTGGATACCCTCTATCGCCATCAGGTATATGGTCTTGTAAAGGACCTCCGTGTCCCTGACCTTCTTTAGTTTCGTGGCTATGGGTATGGCGAAGGCGTTGGCAAGGATCGCCCCGTAAAGTGTGGTTATCAGGGCGACCGCCATACCGGGCCCCAGTGCAGATGGGTCGTTGAGGTTCTTGAGCATCTGTATAAGTCCTATTAGGGTCCCTATCATACCGAAGGCCGGGAAGAGGTCTCCGAGCCTCTCCCAAACAGCCACGTTGGTTCCCAGCTTGTCCTCGAGCTGGGCTATCGCTCCCTCGGCGCTGATCTTGATCTCCTCGAGCTCCAGACCGTCAACGAGCATCCTTATCATGTCCCCCAGCAACGGATCCCTCTCGTAGTAAAGCTCTATCTCCGATTCGAGGGCCAAAATCCCCTCCCTTCTGACCTTAGTTGCTATCTCGGAGAGGAACTCGACCGTTTCCATGGGATCGGGAGGCTTCCAGAGGAAGGCGTCCTTTATGGAGCTCACACCCCTTATGAAGTCCTTTAAGGGGAATCCTCCCAGGGTGGCGGCCATCCCGCCCCCGACGACTATGAAAAGAGACGGTATGTTTATAAAGGCCGCAGGGCTGCCACCTATTACGATGGCAATAATTATCATTATGAAAGCGCCGCCTATCCCTATTAGAGCTCCCGGATCCATCTCACTGAGTTAATGTATCGGAAGTTACCCTATAATTTAAAGCGGATGGCGGACAGCGAGAAGACGATAAGCGATAGAGAAGTTTTGGAGATCCTCAAGAAAAGCAAGAGGCCTCTCTCATTCCTCCAGATAGCAAAGCAGCTGAACATAGACAAGAAGGGGAGAAAAGGTCTGAAGAAAATTCTCAGAAAGCTCAAGAAGGAAGGCAAGGTAAGGGTCTCCAGGGGAAAGTTCTCAGCCGAGACGGAGGAGGTGGTAGTAGGCAGGGTGATACCGTATCCTGCCGGTTTCGGTTTCCTGGAGGTGGAGGGAAGGGAGAAGGACGTCTATATACCTCCCTTCGAACTCCAGAAGGTCTTGGCCGGAGACCTGGTAAAGGCGAGGATAGTGGAGTTCAGAGGTAAGAAGGAGGCGAGGATAGAGAGAATACTCAAGAGGGCAAAGCACGAGGTCCTTGGAAAGGTAAAGAGAGAGAAGAAGAGGTGTATCCTGGAACCTCTCGACAACAACACCCATCTGATCTTCGAGCTCTCAAAAAAGACCTGCTCCGAGCTCAGGGAAGGAACCGTTGTCGTGGCGAAGATTACCCACTTCCCGAGCAGAGAAACCGGACCAAGGGCGAAGGTGAAGGAGGTCGTAGGACATCCCGAGGAAAAGTTCCTCGCAATAGACCTGCTAATAAGAAAGTACGACCTTCCCACCGAATACCCTCCCGAGGTCCTGGAAGAGGTAAACGCTATACCTGAAGAGCTGCCAAAAGAGGAGATAGGGAGGAGAAGGGATCTGAGAGACCAGGTCTGCTTCACCATAGACCCTGAGAAGGCGAGGGACTTCGACGATGCTGTGGCTATAGAGAGAACTCCAGAGGGCAACTACAGGCTCTTCGTCCATATAGCGGACGTCTCCTACTACGTCAGACCTAGAACGGCCCTCGACGAGGAGGCTTACAGGAGGGGCTTTACCTTCTACCTTCCCGACAGGGCCCTCCACATGCTCCCAGAAAAGCTATCTGCCAACCTCTGCAGTCTCAGGCCTGATGAGGACAAGCTAGCCTTCACCTGCGAGATGGTCTTTGACGAAAAGGGGGAGCTCCTCTTTTACGATGTGTACGAGAGCGTCATAAGGAGTAAGGCGAGGTTGACCTACAACGAGGCCCTGTCCATAATAGTCGGAGACCCTGCCCTCGAGGAGAAGTTCCCACAGGTGGTCGAGCCCCTCCGCATGATGGAGGACCTCTACAGGATACTGAGCAGGAGAAGGTGGGAGAAGGGGAGCATAGACTTTGACCTTCCGGAGGCCGAAGTTATAGTGGACGAGTACGGGGAGCCCACGGCGGTAGTTCCCTACGAGAGGCATATAGCCCACAAGATAATAGAGCAGTTCATGATATCTGCCAACGAAACCGTTGCCCTCCATCTTGAGAACACAGGATACCCCTGCCTCTACAGGGTTCACGAGCCCCCCGACGAGGAGAGGGTTGAGAACCTCCTGGAGATACTGAACGGCCTCGGCTACCAGGTTAAGAAGCCAAAGGAGCTGAACTCCAAGTTCTTCCAGAAGATAATAGAGGACTTCGAGGGAAAGCCCGAGGAACAGCTGGTAAGGTTCTTAACCCTGAGGTCCATGAGCAGGGCCAAGTACAGCCCCCACAACTTGGGACACTTCGGCCTTGCATCAGAGCACTACGCCCACTTCACCTCACCCATAAGGAGGTACCCCGACATAATAGTCCACAGGCTTCTCAAGAGCTCCCTGAGGGGAGAGGAGATAGACTTCGATGGAATGGTAGAGTACTTGGAGGAGGCGGGAGAGCACCTATCCGCCCAGGAGAGGCTCGCTGACGAGGTGGAGTGGGAGGCGATAGACATCCTCAAGGCGCGCTACATGCGCTCAAGGCTGGGGGAGGTCTTCGAGGGGATAATAACGGGAGTCGTTCAGTTCGGCTTCTTCGTTGAGCTCAAGGAGACCCTCGTAGAGGGTCTGGTCAGGATAAACACACTAACCGACGATGACTACGTCTTTGATGAACCCGCCCACAGGTTCGTGGGGGTGAGAACGGGGAAGGTTTACAGGCTCGGGGATACGGTCAGGGTGAAGGTTCTGGCGGTGGACGAAGAGAGGGGAAAGATAGAGCTCATGCTCGCCGAAGAAAGTCAAGAATAATCCTCTTGTGGTCAAAGACGAGCCTGTCCAGGGGTATATCCTCTAACCTGAACACCCTCACCTCTTTAGCGTCCGATCCGGCCTTAGGCTCACCTTCAGCATCACCCACAAAGACTACAGAGACAACGTGAAACCTGGGATCCCTCTTGGGATCGGAGTAAACCCCCAGAAGTCTGGAGAGCTTAACCTCGAGACCTGTCTCCTCCCTCATCTCCTTCACGGCGGCAGACTCCACGCTCTCACCCACCTCCACGAAGCCCCCGGGAAGGGCAAGACCCACGGGAGGGTTCTTCCTCTCTATCAGGACTATCCCCCTTAAACTGTCCCCCTTCCAGAGCCTAATTATCACGTCCGTAGCGAGGTAGGGTGTTCTCAATCCCATAATGTTTATATTATGGAAGTTATGGATGACCCCAGGGTTTACGAGCTTCAGGCAGAGGTTTACAGGGTTCTCTCGAACCCCACGCGCCTGATGATCATAGATTGCATAGGCGACTCTGAGAAGACCGTTAGCGAGATAGTAAAGTGTCTTGGGCTGTCTAAGTCAAACGTGTCCCAGCACCTTAACCTGATGAGGACAGTGGGGCTCCTCTGTTCGAGGAAGGAAGGCAGGAAGGTGTACTACTACCTTTCCGACAGGAGGCTCCTCAAAGCCATGGCCGAGATAAAGAAGGTTCTCTTCGAACGCTTCGTCAGGTGTGGCAGGGTCATAAGCGGGGAGGAGCTCGAGAGGCTACTGGAAGGAATGAAGCCCTAAAGGGCTTGACAAATAGGTCAAAAGTTCATAAACTGCTGAATTATGTATTCGGAGGTCTTCGGCGTAGAGATAAACCCACTGGTGGCATTCCTCTGGAGCGTTTTCGTCGGTTTGGTCTTCTCCACTGTGGGAGCGGCCGGAGGAATACTCGCTGGGGTAGGGCACATATCGGTCTTTGGCATTCCTCAGGCTAACAACATAAAGCTGATGAACCAGATACTCATATTCACCTCAACGCTCATCTCCGTTCCCTCTTACTGGAGGCAGAGGAGGGTTATAGTCATACTCGGAGTCCTACTCGGCGTAGGCAGCATAGCGGGAGCCCTCATAGGCTCTACACTCTCTTACAGGTTCCTGCCGGACCTGAAGAGCTACAAGCCCCTCTTCGGCGTATTCACCCTGATAGTTTCCCTCAAGATCTTCTACGACACCTTCCACAAGAAGAAGAAGGAACATATAAAGGACATAGAGGAGAGCATAAAGGAGAGGGGGGCCTCGGACCTGACCACGAGAAAGGTATCCCTCACAAGCATAGAGCTGGAGTTCTTGGGAAAAACGTACTCCTTCAACCCTCTGGCTCCGGTGCTTGCCGGGTTCGTGGTGGCGATAGTGTCTTCAGCCCTCGGTGTCGGTGGTGGCTTCCTCCTGGTTCCCTTCATGGTCTCGGTGATGGGGCTCCCCATGTTCCTCGTTCCAGGTACGAGCGCACTATCGATACTGATAACCATGCTCGTGAGTGCTGGAAACTACCTAAAGCTCGGAGCTCAGATAGACATCCAGCTGCTCGGGATAGAGATAGCGGGTATAGTCATCGGTTCCTTCGTCGGTCCCCATCTTTCCAGGATTCTCAAGGAGAAGAAGCTCCGCCTTATACTCGGCTTCCTGCTTCTTTACATAGGTATAGGCTACACGGTGGGAGGATGGGTGAAGAAGGTGTTCGGCATAAGGATAGTTTAGGTG
>WFPN01000217.1 GCA_015487535.1 Aquificaceae bacterium | reverse complement strand
GGTGGGAACGTAATCCACGCCGTCTTTCAGTTCGTGGGCCGGCGTTTCCCTGCTGTCGTCAAGGGAAAAGACCTTCTCTGCAAGGTACCTTGAGTAGAAGAGGTAGCCGATAAGGTACATAGATAGTGCGAAAAGTATCAGCCAGACTGCACCCATGCTTGAAATTATAAAACCTGCAGATCCGGAGCTGTTTTATATTAAAGTTTATGAATATCCTAATAATCGGAAGCGGCGTTATAGGCTTATCTACCGCCTTCGAGCTGGCCCTGGCCGGACACAGCGTAAAGGTCGTAACCAGGAACTACGAGGAGGGCTCTTCCTGGGTAGCTGGGGGAATGCTGGCTCCCTACTCGGAGGGTCTCACGGGAGATCTCCTCAGGTTCTCTGTAGAGAGCTTGAGGCTGTATCCGGAGTTTCTGGACAGATTACAGGAGATTTCAAGGCTCAGGATCTACTTTAACAGGAACGGTATCTTAAGGCTCTTCTTGAGCGAGGAGGAGTACGAAGAGGCCAAGAAACTGGCGGCTAAAAATTACAAAGATACAGAGTTCGAAGAGCTGTACGGAGAAGAGCTCAGGAAGAGGGAACCACTGCTTTCAGGAGAACCGATAGCGGGTTTACTCTTCAAAGAAGAGGGAGACGTCGATGCCGAGAAGCTGATGGACGCCCTACTCTTTGCGTGTGAGAACCTGAGGGTAAAGATTCAGGTGGACGAGGTGGTAAGTTTAGAGAAGAGGAACGGAAGGATAGAGATCGCTAAAGGTCTAAAGGAGAACTACGTTGCCGACTTTTACGTCCTCACAACGGGAGCGTGGAGCAAACCCCTCTTAGACCTCCCCGTCTATCCAGTGAAGGGACAGATCCTCAAGGTTAAGGGGAGCGAGCTGGACAAGGTTTACTACTCGAACATCTCCTACATAATTCCTAAGGAGAACTTCATACTTATAGGAGCGACCTCAGAGGATGCGGGCTTTGACTCGAGACCTACCGTTGGGGGAGTTAGATCCCTGCTCGAGGGCGCGGTCAGGATAATACCCTCTCTATCCGAAGCCGAGCTTCTCAGCGTGAAGGTAGGTTTCAGGCCCGGCACACCCGACGACATGCCCATCTTTGACACTGGGGAGAACTACGTAGTTTCGGTGGGTCACTACAGGAACGGGATACTGTGGGCACCTATCAGCGCCAAGATGGTTCTCGATCTGGTGGAGAAAGGGGACAGGTCCCCTTACTTCGATACCTTCAACGCAGGAAGGTTTTCCGAATGAAGATCATATTGTTAAAGAAGGTGCAGATTATTAATTTTTAAAACATCATTTCATCGCAGGAGGAAGGATAATGCTAAGAGCTGAGTGGATCGAGAAAAGAAGGAAGTTTAAGAATAAAAGCCAGATGCACCTGGCCCGTCAGGGCATCATCACGGAGGAGATGGAGTACGTGGCCCGCAGGGAGGGTCTCTATCCGGAGTTCGTCCGTCAGGAGGTAGCGAGCGGCAGGATGATAATACCCGCAAACGTGAACCACCTCCACCTGGAGCCCATGTGCATAGGTATGAACTCCAAAGTTAAAGTGAACGCCAACATAGGAAACTCGGGCCTTGCCTCGGACATACCGACCGAGGTGGAGAAGGCAAAGGTGGCCATAAAATACGGTGCGGATACTATAATGGACCTCTC
This sequence comes from Aquificaceae bacterium, assembly GCA_015487535.1. Classification (GTDB taxonomy): domain Bacteria; phylum Aquificota; class Aquificia; order Aquificales; family Aquificaceae; genus Hydrogenivirga. Next base: position 742 of record WFPN01000217.1, on the reverse strand, counting down.
CACGGGAGAGGCCATACCCGAGACCCGTCAGGCGATAATAGAGGCGAGCACCGTCCCGGTTGGAACCGTTCCCATATACGAAGCGTGGAAGGTAGCCAAAGGGGACGTCAAGCAACTGACGGTGGATCTTATACTCGACGTTATAGAGGAGCAGGCCCGTCAGGGTGTTTCGTACATGACCATACACGCAGGGATCCTCAGGGAGCACCTTCCCTTCGTTCAGCACAGGGTGATGGGCATAGTCTCTAGGGGTGGAGCGATACTGGCCCAGTGGATGACAGAGCATGGAAAACAGAACCCACTCTACGAACACTTCGACAAGATATGCGAGATATTCAAGAAGTACGACGTCTCCTTCTCACTCGGGGACGCCCTAAGGCCCGGATGTATAGAGGACGCTACCGACGAGGCCCAGCTGGCGGAGCTGAAGGTCCTCGGTGAGCTTACCGAGAAGGCCTGGAAGCACGACGTCCAAGTTATGGTCGAAGGTCCTGGGCACGTTCCCCTGAACGACGTTGAGTTCAACATGAAGATCCAGCAGCTCTGGTGTAAAGAGGCTCCCTTCTACATACTCGGTCCGCTAGTTCTCGATGTAGCGCCTGGATACGACCACATAGGTAGCGCTATAGGGGCCGCCTTGGCAGGATCGGTGGGAGCAGCGATGCTCTGCTACATAACTCCCAAAGGGCACCTGGGACTTCCCAACGTTGAGGATGTCAAGCAGGGGGTGATAGCCTACAAG
>WFPN01000216.1 GCA_015487535.1 Aquificaceae bacterium | reverse complement strand
ACGTGGAACTGGGAAAATTAAGCTATGCTTATTCACTATCCATTTTCATCTTTACGATCATCAAACCTATGATGGATAAGGGGATTAATATATATCAGGCAGCCGCAAGCTTGCTTGTGTCTTTACTTTTGATAATCGTCGGAACTATACTTATAAACAAAGGGGATGAATAATGAGGATGGAGGACTGGCTACTTCCTATCGGCGGTTTAATATTCCTTCTACTTATGGTCTATTTTGCTTTTTTCACCGAGAAGGACACTACATCTAAGACAGCAAGATGAAGAAAGATATCCGCACCGAAAAAGCACCCAAACCCGTAGGCCCTTACTCCCAGGCGATCGAGGTTGGCAACACCCTATACCTCTCAGGACAGATAGGGATAGATCCTTCAACGGGAGAGCTCTTGCAGAACTTCGAGGATCAGGCTAGACAGGTTTTAAGGAACGTGGAGGAAGTTCTCAAAGAGGCTGGCTACCGTAAGGACAATATTGTAAAGGTCGTTATATACCTCACCGACATATCCAGGTTCAAAGAGTTCAACTCGCTCTACGAGGATTTCTTCAGGGATGTGAACCCCAAGCCTGCCCGTGTGACCGTTGGTGTGAAGGAACTCCCACTGGGAGCACAGATAGAGATAGAGGTCGTTGCCGTAAAAGGTTAATTTATTACTATGCTCTCACTTAATATAAAGCCTCCTTACGACGAGTCTGCCGAGAGATCGGTCTTAGGAACCATGCTCGCCGATCCCGACAACATACCTACGGTCCTAGAGTATCTATCCGAGGATGACTTTTACATAGAGGAGCACAGGCTCCTGTTTTCGATAATTGTCAAGCTCTGGCAGGAACATGGAACGAACTGGGACGAGGTGGTCCTGAGGGATTACATAAGGAAGGAGGGGCTCGAAGAAAGGCTCCCCTTAGACTGGATACTCGGCATATACGAGGAGGCGGCCCCCCTCAGTACCCTCGAGACAGCCTGCAAGATAGTAAAGGAGAAGGCGGGCCTGCGAGCGGTGCTCGAGATGTCGATGGAGCTTATAAAGGACGTTAGAGAGGTCCAGGACTTTAACACCATAATAGAGATAGCCCAGTCCAAGATATTCGAGATCTCGGAGAAGACGACCGTAACCCACTACTACCATATCAAGGACGTTGCCCGTGAAGTTATAGACATGATAGATCAGTTCAGGAAAACGGAGAGACTCGTTACCGGCCTTTCCACAGGATTCACCGAGCTCGACATGATGACCACGGGCTTCCATCCTTCCGATCTGGTTGTTCTCGCCGCACGTCCGGGAATGGGTAAGACCTCCTTCATGCTGACCCTGGTGCACCACGTCGCCTTCAACGAAGAGAAACCTGTAGCCGTATTCTCCCTGGAGATGAGCAAAGAGCAGCTCGTCATGAGGCTCCTCTCAGGGCTCGCGGAGGTTCCCCTCCAGAAGCTGAGGTCCGGGTTCGTCACGGACGAAGAAAGGGAGAGGCTTCTCTCGGCCGCGTTAGATCTCTCGAAGGCGGAGATATACATAGACGACTCACCCTCCTTGACGACCACGGAGCTGAGGGTGAAGGCGAGGAAGCTGAAGAAAGAAAAAGGTATAGAGTTTGTGGCTGTGGACTACCTGCAGATGCTTCGTTCCCCCACGAGGAAGTCCTCCCGCCAAGAGGAGGTGGCGGAGATCTCTAGAAATCTCAAGGCTCTTGCAAAGGAACTCTCCATACCGGTCCTGGCCCTTGCCCAGCTATCGAGGCAGGTTGAGCACAGGAGCGACAAGAGACCACAGCTCGCTGACCTGAGGGAGTCGGGCCAGATTGAGCAGGACGCAGACCTAATCATCTTCCTCCACAGGCCTGAGTACTATAAGAAGAACCCATCCCCTGAAGAGAAGGGTATAGCTGAGATAATCGTGGCGAAGCAGAGACAAGGTCCCACCGGGATAGTGAAGGTAGCCTTCATAAAGGAGTACGCGAAGTTCGCCTCGCTCGCAACGCCCGTTCCGGAAGTTGAGGAGGAGATATTCGAAGAGCAGGAAGACTTTTCGGAGGAAGACTACGACCTTGATTTTTAACAGGTAGGGGGATAAAATTTAATCTCTGCATCCGGGGTAGCTCAGCTGGCAGAGCGGGTGGCTGTGAACCACCTGGTCGGGGGTTCGAATCCCTCCCCCGGAGCCAAAGATTAAAACACTATAGTTTCTCACTTTCGATAACCTCACCTATTATC
>WFPN01000215.1 GCA_015487535.1 Aquificaceae bacterium | reverse complement strand
TGTATCCTCCTTGCCCTGTTGACTATCGCCTTGTCCTCTTCCGAGAGCTCCTCCATACCGAGGATGGCGATTATCTCCTGGAGCTCCTTGTACCTCTGGAGTATCCTCTTTACCTCCATCGCGGTCTCGTAATGCTCATCCCCCACATATTCCGGAGCCAGGTACTTGGAGGTGGACTCGAGGGGATCTATGGCGGGGTATATACCGAGCTCCGCCAGTCTCCTTGCCAGAACTGTGGTAGCGTCGAGGTGGGCAAAGATCGAGTAAGGAGCCGGGTCCGTTATGTCGTCAGCGGGAACATAGACCGCCTGAACGGCGGTGATAGAACCTTTCTTGGTGGAGGTTATCCTCTCCTGGACCTCTCCAACGTCGGTGTTGAGTGTAGGCTGGTATCCGACGGCAGAGGGAAGTCTTCCCAGAAGCGTGGAGACCTCGGAACCCGCCTGAACGAACCTGAAGATGTTGTCTATGAATGTAAGAACGTCCTGACCCTCCACGTCTCTGAAGTACTCAGCCATCGTGATCCCCGTCTGGGAGACCCTGAACCTAACACCGGGGGGCTCGTTCATCTGCCCATAGACCATAACCGTGTAGGGGAGAACCCCCGACTCCTTCATCTCGAGCCAGAGGTCGTTTCCTTCCCTCGTCCTCTCTCCGACTCCTATGACCACCGAGAAGCCCTTGTGGAACTTAGCTATGTTGTGGATGAGCTCCTGCATCAGGACCGTCTTTCCGACCCCGGCGCCTCCAAAGAGGCCGACCTTACCTCCCTTGACGTAGGGCTCGAGTAGGTCTATAACCTTGATACCGGTTTCGAGTATCTCGACCTTCGTGGACTGCTCGTCGAGGGAGGGGGGATCCCTGAACATCGGCCAGTACTCCTTAGCCTCCACAGGCCCCTGCTCGTCTATCGGCTGGCCGACGACGTTGAATATCCTTCCCAAGACCTCCCTACCAACTGGAACACTTATGGGGCCTCCAAGGTACTCGACCTCTTGACCCCTCACAAGGCCGTCTGAGGCTCCCATACCTATAGCCCTGACCCTGCTCTCGCCTATGTGCTGGGCCACCTCGAAGAAAAGCTCCTCCTCCGCCCAGTTACCCTTGTCGTCTATGTACTTTCTTATCGTCTTCAGGCCGTGTTTAATGGGAGGGAGTTCCTTTGTGTCGAACTCCACGTCAACGACAGGCCCTATGACCTGAACTATCCTTCCCACTACCTTCTCAGCCATACTGAAACCTCCTTACCCTTTCTCGTGTGGCATAGGTTTGAGCTCTTCCTTAAGCATAAATAACAAGACCCCTAAAATCACGAGGAGCCCAATAACGACCGAAACCTTAATGGCGATCTCAAACACCTCTAAGTTCCTCCAGGAGCTTGTTTATCTTAATATAACTCCTCAAAGCGAGTCCAGCCGAGGTGAAAGCCGTAAGCACTCCAGCTATAGCGAGAAATCCTTTGAATACACTGAACTCCCCCAACATCACACCCACAGACCCACCACCGGAGGCTATCATCAGAGTAAAGAACAAACCAAACCTCTGCATCTCTACATCTATAGCCTTGCTAAGGTATTCCCTCACTTCATAGCTTCCGCGGCACCAACTATATCTATAAGCTCGAGGGTAATGGACTCCTGCCTTGCCTTGTTAAAGATCATGGTCCACTGCTTCACTAGGTCGTCCGCGTTCTTAGTTGCGTTGTCCATAGCCACCATCCTCGCGAAGTGCTCCGCGGCGTTGGACTCGACCATAGCCCTGTATATCTGGTAGTTCAGATACAGGTTCACCAGGTTGTTCATGAACTCTTCCTCGTCCACCTCGAAGGTGTAAACGCCCATGCCCCCAGCACCTTCCTCTGGAAGCTCGAAGGGCAGGAACTTCCTGGTAACGGGCTTGTAGCTCGCCCTCGTTATCATCTCGTTGTTCATCAGATAGACCGCGTCCACCTCGCGGTTCGTGAACCTCTCCCTCACTATCTCCGAGACCTCTTTGGCTATCCCGAAGTTCACCTCCTTCCTGAAGACCTCATCGTACCCCTTGACTATGCTGTAGTCCCTCTTGGAGAAATACTGATAACCTTTCCTTCCTATCAGTATCAGGCTAACCTGCCTTCCCTTCTCCCGCTTTTCAGCCACGAACTTCTCAGCTTCCCTTATTATGTTGGAGTTAAAGGCTCCCGCGAGGCCCCTGTCCGCGGTAACAAGTATGAGATCTACTTTCCCTTCTTCCCTTTCCTCGAGGAGGGGCAGGGTTTCCCTGTCCACGTGGGCGGCGAGGTCTCTGACCAGCTCGTAGAGCTTGTCCGAATAAGGTCTTGAGGAGTAAAGGAGCTCTTGGGCACGCCTGAGCTTTGCGGCCGAGACCACCTTCATGGCGTTGGTGATCCTTCTCGTGTTCTTTATACCCTGTATCTTTCTCCTTATGTCTCTCGGGGACAGCTTTGGCATAACGGGGAGGTATTATAGCACAAACTTTATGGTAGAATCTTTCCTCATGGAGTACGCCTTTTTCGAGGGTAAGTTCGTCCCCATAGAGGAGGCGAACATAAACATAAAGACCAACTCCTTCCATTACGGGACCGCCATATTCGAGGGTTTAAGGGCCTACTGGAACGAGGAGCACCAGCAGCTTTACATCCTCTTCGCAAAGGAACACTTCGAGAGATTGCTCAAGAACGCTAGAGCACTCTTCATGGAGCTCCCTTACACGGCCGAAGAGCTGGTCGATATAACCAAGGAGCTCCTCAGCAAGAACAGTATAAAGCAGGACGTTTACATAAGGCCGATAGTCTATTTCAAAGATCTCGCCCTAACTCCAAAGCTGATAGGGTACACCCCCGAGATAGCGATGTACACATACAACTTCGGCAGGTACCTGGACACCTCACAGGGGATAAGGGTCAAGGTCTCTTCCTGGAGGAGAAACGAAGACAACTCCATACCCTCCAGATGGAAGGTGGCCGGAGCTTACGTGAACAGCGCCCTCGCAAAGACAGAGGCCCTGATGGCAGGGTACGACGAGGCCCTCCTTCTGAACTCCCAGGGATACGTCTCGGAAGGGTCTGGGGAGAACATATTTCTGATAAGGGAGGGCAAGGCCGTTACACCCGCTTACAACGAACACATACTCGAGGGAATAACAAGGAAGGCAGTTATAAACCTCTTAAAGAACGATCTAGTGGTCAAGGTGGAGGAGAGGGCGGTTGCAAGGAGTGAGCTCTACGTTGCAGACGAGATATTCCTGACGGGAACGGCCGCCGAAGTCACGCCAGTCGTGGAGGTGGACAACAGGAAGGTAGGGAGCGGGAAGATAGGGGAAATAACCCGTCAGCTTCAGGAGCTTTACTTCAACGCCGTGAGGGGGAACATAGAAAGGTACAGGAGCTGGCTTACGCCCGTATATGAGAAGTGAACAGCTGGAAAAGCTTCAGGAGATAACGCACTTCCTATCCTCACGGACTAGAGTCTCCTCCTCAGACGGGATAGAGGAGTCGAGGAACTACATAAGGAAGTTCTTGAGGAAGCTACGTATCCCCTTCGTGGAGGAGAGCTTCGAGACTGAGAAGAACATACCCCTGGAAGGAAGGATCAAGCTCAACGGAACCGAGGTAAAGGCGTACCCCTTCGTGGGAAGTCTGTGGGGTGAGAGGGAGGCGAAGGTTGTACCGGAAGAAGACGATGTGAGGGGCAAGATAGCCCTAGTTAAAGTAGGCGGCGAGAGGGAGGAAGAGAAGGTAAGGAAGCTGAAAGAGAGGGGCGCGGTAGGGGCGATATTCTACATGGAGGAGCTCGTTTCCCCATACATAGGAAACATAAGCGGGGAGCCTTTTTTAGCCCTCTCGGTGGACAGGGAGACCGCCTTCGATCTTCTCGGAAAGGAGGTGAGGATAGAGTCAAAGGTTAAGAAGACTAAGGTGAGGGGAAAGAACCTCTACTTCGACATAGGGAAAGGGCCCTTCCTCTACATAACCGCACATCTGGACTCTAAGCCCTTCGTGAAGGGGACGATAGACAACGCCGTAGGCGTAGCTCTTTTAATGCTCCTCGCACAGGAACTCAAGGATACCTATTACTTCCCTTACAGGCTCAGGTTCATGATAACTGACGCAGAGGAGCTGGGCCTCGAGGGGGCAAAACATCACGTTAAGAATCTCAAGTACACCGAGTACGTTATAAACATTGACTCCGTAGGATGGGACAACCCGGCGGTGATATACAAAGACGCCGAGGGATACAACGGCGAGAGAATAATGGAGAAGTTTTATAAACATATAAAGGATATAAAGGTGGATATCCCCTTCAGGGAAGGCAGAAGGGGAAGGAGCGATCACATCCCCTTCAAGGAAAATGGTGTGGAGACCCTCTTCCTCTCCTCAAACCCCTTCACCCTGAGACACACCTTCTACGACACCCCTGAGGCCGTTAATTGGGACGTGGTGGAGATGTGGTTCGAGGTTCTGGGCTCCTTCGTAAGAAGGTTCGAGAAGCTGTGATATATTGATCCTATGCGGTTCCTGCTCCTTCTGCTTTTAATGGTAGCGAGCGCCCTTGCGGACACATCGACCTTTAAGAAACTGGAAGAGAAGCTAAAAGACGTAAAGAGCGTAAAGGTATTCTTCGTCCAAAAGACGAGGTACTCCTGGTATCCCAAGCCCGAGCTGAGCAAAGGCGTATTCTACGCCACCAAGGATGGCAGGTTCCGAATAGAGTACACCTACCCGGACAGGATCGTTATGGTCTCGAACGGCAAGGAGATAATCATATACAACGAGGAGGACAAGGAGGCGATAATAGACAGCACAGAGAACAACACCTCACCGGTGATAGAGTCCCTCTTCTTCTTCTCAAGACCCCTGGGTGAGGTTTTCGATCCGGTTGGAGAACTCGAGAAGGGTAACCTAAAGGTGGTCATACTCAGACCCAAGAGAAAAGATGAAAATATAAAGGAGGTTTACGTAGAGGTGGATGAGGATCTGGATCCGAGGAGGATAAGGGTGGTGGACTCGGAGGGAACTGAAACCACCATAGAGTTCATAGACGTTGTCAAGAACTACACTCCCTCATCACACCTCTTCAGGCTGGATCTCCCCCCGGATACTAAGGTGAGAAGGGCGGAGAACCTCCGATGAGAAAGGAGAAGGTGAACTTTAAGATAGAGCGGGCGAAGGAGGAGGACTTAGAAGAGCTTGCGAAGGTTTACCTCGAAGGGTACAGGGGGCTCGAAGAGTACTCCTACACCCATCCGGAGGATGTAAGAGCCTACATGAGATGGCTCTGGAGGAGGGATCCGGAGGGCATATTCGTCGCTAAGGTGGACGGGAGGATAGTGGGTTTCGTAGCCGGGGACGCAAACTGGTTCAGCAAGAGAGAGCACAAGAAGGTAGGCGCAATACACGAGATAGTGATCCTGCCCGAGTACCAGGGGATAGGAATAGGCCACGCCCTCATGGAGAAGATACTCGACTACTTTAGGAGCAAGGGACTCCACATCGCAGAGCTCTGGGTCGGGGACGAGAACCACAGGGCCATCGAGTTTTACAGAAACTTCGGCTTTAGAGAAAAAGGACAGTACAACTACTGGGTGAGGATGACCCTTGACCTCAACGGCAGTAAAGCCTGATTATCCTATCCACTATCTTTGAGGTGGATATGTCGAACTCAAAAGGTATGGTCTTTACCTCTCCTCCGTATGACTCTACGAACTCCCTTCCCACTATCTTATCCAGATCCCAGTCCCCGCCTTTCACGAGGACATCGGGTTTGATAGCTTTTATAAGCCTCAGGGGAGTATCCTCCTCAAAGACAACCACGTAATCGACCGGTTTCAGGGAACTCAGGACCTTTGCCCTCATCTCCTGAGGGATTAAGGGCCTTTTCTCGCCCTTTATCCTCTTCACGGAGCTGTCCGAGTTCAGGCCCACCACGAGGATGTCCCCGAGTTTCTTCGCCTTCTCGAGGTAGTCCACGTGCCCCGCATGAATTATGTCGAAGCATCCGTTGGTGAATACAACCCTTTTTCCCGTGCGTTCCCTTTCGAGTCTTTTTAGAAGTTCTTCCAGCCCGAGGAGCACGTGTATATTCTATTACATGGGAAAGCTCGCCAGATTCCTTATAGCCTGTGCAGGGTGCATAGGTTTTGCGGTGGTTATCTATTTGATCCTGAGATGGCTCGGTATAATTTAAACTCCCATGGTCATAAACTTCTACAGACCTGTCGAGGTCTTCTTCGGAAAGGGAGCGGTAGAGAAGACCGGTGAGGTGGCCCGCAGGTACGGCTTCAAAGCCCTTATAGTAACGGGAAAAGAGAGCGCTAAAAAGAGCGGAGCTCTGGACAAGGTCATAAGATCCCTTAACTCCCACGGAATCCAGGAGTACATCCTCTACAACGAGGTTATCCCAAACCCCACCGACAGGATAGTAAACGAGGGGGCACGGATAGCGGTTGAGGAGAAGGTGGACTTCATAATCGGCCTCGGAGGGGGAAGCGCCCTCGACACAGCGAAAGCCATATCCATAGTCTCCTCCAACGAAGGTTCGGTGTGGGACTACGTCAAATACCCAGAGGGACCCAGACTAGTTCCCTACCTGAGCAGGCCCGTCATATGCATCCCCACCACCGCGGGAACGGGTAGCGAGGTGGACAAGTATTCTGTTATCACCAACGAGATAAGAAAGGAGAAGCTCGTCCTCTCCCACAGCCTGAACTACCCGAAGGTAGCGATAGTAGACCCAGAGCTTACTATCACCATGGGCCCGGAGCGCACCGCCATCACAGGCTTCGACGCCCTCACCCACGCCCTTGAGTCCCTCACCAACAGGGTGGAGAACTTCATGGCAGAGGAGTATTCGGTAAGGGCTATAGAGCTGATATCTAGATGGCTTCCCGTTGCGGTCGAGGAGCCTGAGAACTACGAAGCTAGAGAGAAGCTCGCCTACGCCTCAATGCTCGCCGGTATAGCGATAGACCACCTGGGGGTTGCCCTTATCCACGCTATGGAGCATCCGG
>WFPN01000214.1 GCA_015487535.1 Aquificaceae bacterium | reverse complement strand
GTTCCCAAGGTCTCCCGAGAAGGTTATCTTCCTGCCTTCCACCTCGAACTCTACAAAGGAAGAGCCGAGTATGTGTCCCGCGTCTCTGAGGGTAAAGCTGAAGCCCGGCGCAAGATCGTATCTCTTTCCGTACTCGAGATAGGGATGGGAGAAGAAGTCAAAGCTCTCGAGAACGTCGAGCTCCTCGTAGAGGGGCGGGTTCACGATCTCTCCGGTTCTCTCCGCCTTCCTGAGCCTGCTATTGTAGGTTTCGTTCATAACCTTCGCAGCGTCGAGAAGCATTATCCTCGCTATCTGGGCGGTCGGCCTCGTGCAGAGGATCTTTCCCCTGAAGCCTTCTCTAACAAGGAGTGGGATCCTTCCGCAGTGGTCTATGTGTGCGTGGGTAAGTATGAGGTAGTCTATCTCCTTAGGATCGAAGGGGAAGGGATCGTAGTTCTTTTCCTCGTCTTCGCCCTGGAACATTCCGCAGTCCACAAGAATTTTGAAACCTTTTGCCTCCAGGAGATGACAGCTACCGGTAACGGTCTTGGCAGCACCGCAGGGAGTTATCCTTATTGCCATAAAACTATTGTAGAGCTATAATATCTTACTCTGAAGGCCCGGTAGCTCAGTTGGTAGAGCACCCGGCTGAAAACCGGGGTGTCGGCGGTTCGATTCCGCCCTGGGCCACTTTAAACAGCCACCTCCATAACCTTGCTGAAGAACTCCCTAACCACATCCTTCCAGAAGCGCTTTCCCTCCTCCACCTCGTCTAGGGCCTTCTCCATATAAGCGGTGAACTGGTAGTCCATCAGAACGGGGAAGTTCTCCATCAGGAAATCGACCACCTCGAAGGCTATATCGGTAGGCCTGAGGCTCTTTCTGTAAAGTTTCACGTATCCTCTCTGCTTTAGGGTCTTCACTATGGTAGCGTAGGTGGAAGGTCTCCCTATGCCGAGCTTCTCCAAGGTTTTTACGAGGGTTCCTTCCGTGTATCTGGGCGGGGGTTGTGTTTTCTTCTCCTCCACGTAAACTCTGATCACTTTCAAAACATCCCCTTCTTCGAGCTGGGGCAGGATCTTCTCCTCCACACCAGAGGGGTAAGCCCTGCTCCACCCGTCGAACTTTATCTCAGTACCCTTTGCCTTAAGATGTATCGGCCTCCTGAGCCTCGGAGCGGAGACCTCTATACTTACCTCTTTCCTCTCCAAGAGCATATCGGCCATCAGGCTCGCCAGAGTTCTCGAGAGTATGAGCTTGTATAGGGATAAGAGTTCCCCCGAAAGGGAGAGATCTTTTAAACTCGTCGGTCTTATGCACTCGTGGGCACCCTGAGAGGTGGGCTTTTCCTTGAACCTCCTGATCCTGCCAACGTACTCTTTCCCGAACTTCTTTGATATGTAGGACATGAACTCCTTTGCCTTCTTCTCGTTCATCCTGTAGCTGTCGGTTCTCGGGTATGTTATGAAGCCTTCCTCGTAGAGCTTCTGGGCGAGGCTCTGGGTCTTTTCGGTTGCAAATCCCAGCTTGGCATTTGCCTCGCTCTGGAGTAAGGATGTGATGAAGGGCTTGGGAGGTGGAACCTTCTCCCTTTTACTCTCCACGCTCACCACCGCAAAGATTCCATCCTTTATCCTATCCGCTACATCCTTTGCGTCCGAGGGGTTCTCGTACCTGTAATCGTAAACCGCCTCGAAGGTCTTTCCATCCTTCTCCAAAAGGGCCTTCACGTAGTAGTAGCTCTTTACCTTAAAACTCTCTATCTCCCTCTCCCTCTCAACGACGAGCCTTAAAGCTGGGGACTGGACCCTGCCCGCTGAGAGTTTATAGTTTTTGAAGGCCCTCCAGAGGATAGGCGATATCTTGTAGCCGATGAGCCTGTCGAGGGTCCTTCTGGCGAACTGGGAGTGGACCATGTTCATGTTTACATCCCCTGCCTCCTCAACGCTCCTCTTTATAGCTTCTTTAGTTATCTCGTAAAAGACCGCCCTTTTCACGTTTCCGTTTACCTTCACCATCTCCTGTTTGACGAAGTAAGCTATCGCCTCCCCCTCACGGTCGGGGTCCGTTCCTACGTACACGACGTCGGCCTTCCTTGCGAGCCTCTTCAGGTTATCCACAACCTTCTTCTTTCCTCTGATGTAAACGTACCTCGCCTCAAGGGTCTCCTCGTCCACGCCGAGCTCTTTGGGAGGTAGGTCCTTTATATGGCCGAAGGTTGCTCGAACGATAAAGTTCTTGCCGAGGAACCTCTGTATGGTTTTCGCCTTCGTGGGCGATTCTACTATGAAAAGCTTCATCTACACGATTTTAGCAAGCGTCCTCTCCCCTATCCTTATGTGGTACTCGAGGGTCCTCATTATGTCCTCCACGGTCCTAGCCAGCTCCTCGGTGATAAGCTCCTCCTGCTCTCCGAGGGAGTTCTCTATGAACTCAACCACAGCCTCTATCCTGTCGAGGATAGGTTCATCATAGACCTTCATGCTTTCCAAAAACAGCGGAGAGAGTTGTTCCAAGGTTGGAAGAAGTATAGCCGATAGGGAGAGACTCTCCGAACTGAGCAGGAGAGCCTGCTCCCTCATGTACTTGTCGGTCATCGATTCTACTTCGTCGAGTATAAGCGCCACTAACCTGAAGCTTTGGGTGAGCCTGCGGAGTATGTCAACCGTCTTCAAGGTTAGCTCGGAGGTCCTCTGCTGGGTTGCGAGGAAGGTGTTTATAACCTTCCGCTGGTAACCTATCTCTTCCTCTAGCTTCGCAAGGAGTATGTAAAGGGGAGACACTTCCATCTTCCAGAGAAGTTAAACCAGCTCCTCCTCCATTTCAACCTTGTACTCGTCTATCTTCTCGGTGTAGTCGTCGAACCAGTGGGCCTCGGGATTTCTCTTAAAGACCATGAACTTACCAGCGTTCTCCGGATCGGCCGCCCTGTGATACCTGAAGAAGATAAGGTCCTCTGTCTTTCCGAGTATCTCTATCTTGCCGGTCTCATGGGACATAACGTACCTTACCCTAGCCGCTAGGCCTGACATCTTGGCCCTGACCGCCTCAACGAGGTCTATGGTCTCCTCTATCTTGGTGGAGTAGGTCTTGTTACCCGCAGTAGGTCTGCACTGGAAGACGTAGTATGGAGGGACTCCTATAAAGGAAAGCTCTTCCAGAAGCTCCCTAAGAACCTCCGGCGAGTCGTTTATGCCCTTCAGTATGGGTGTCTGGTTCGTGAGCGTGGTCCCGGTGAGTTGGACGAGTTCTACCGCCTTCCTCGCCTCTTTCGTCAGTTCCCTCGGATGGTTGAAGTGGTTCATGAGATAGAGCTTCTTGCCCGTCTCGGTGTTGAACCACTTGAAGAGGTCGAGAAGGTCAGGGTCGTCTATAACCCTGAAGGGGTTTACCGCCAGCATCTTCGATCCTATCCTCACTATCCTTACGTGTGGGATCTCCGCGAGGGCTTTGAATATCTTTTCGAGCTTGAAGGTGGCCAGGACGAGAGGATCCCCTCCTGTAAGGAGGACGTTGTTGATCTCTGGATGGTTCCTTATGTACTCTAGACCTTCCGAGACGTCCCTGGCAACCTCATCGTTGTCGTTCATGAAGAGCCTCTTCCTGAAGCAGAATCTGCAGTATATACCGCACACATCCGTAACAAGGAGGAGTGCGGTGTCCGGATACTTGTGCTCGAGGCCATGAACCTTCATGTACTTGCTCTCGTTGGAAGCGTCCAGTTTACCCCATACGTCCAGCTCCTCGGTTGTGGGTATAACTATGCGCCTTATTGGATCTTCTGGATCATCCCAATTTATCAAAGAATTGTAGTAATCGTTTGTTCTAAATGCGAACTTTTCCGTAACTTCCTTCAATTCTTGACGCTCTTTTTCGTCGAGCTTATCTATGAATTCGAGTTTGGTAATGTATTTAACCTTCCTTTTCATCTTACCCACCTCCATTTTCAAACTTTCAAAGGGCACCAAAACCAAAATTCCGGTTTTGGCAGCATTTATTTTAGATGAATTTTCCCCATTGTCAAGTCTTGCAGGTTAAGGAGATTTTAAAAGAGATATAATTCATTTTGAAGATGATTTGTTGGAGATTTAAAATCCTTTTCCTCCTTTTAAAGTTCGGTTTAATCTTATCGTGTGGTATCAAAAAACCACCAAAACCTCTACCTCCTCCCGAGTACGAAGTGAAGAGGATAGGTAGCAAAGTTTACCTCATACCCAAAACCAAAGGTCTGAAGGCGGAGGGTTTTGAACCCAAAGATGGGTTCTTAGTCAGGGATGATCCCTCAAGGTTCTGCTTCAAGGTGTCAGGCCCGAAGGGAAGGGAGATCCTGAGCTGCGTGGAAGAAGCCGGAGCGGGCAGGCCCTCCCTTGAGGTTGAGGTTAAGAACGACAGGGTGGAGATAATTGCCAAGGAGATGGGAACCTACAGGCTATACCCATACAGGGATGGTAAGCTGATCCCCAAACCCATGGCCGAGGTGAAGGGCCGGAAGATAGAGATCAAGCGGGGGCTAAAACCAAAAATCGTTGGGGTGACTAAGGTGACGGGAAGGGTTGAGAGTGAACCTACTCTAGTTGAGATACCTCCGTTAGAACCCCCGAGGCCAGCACCCCCGGAGGACGCCAGGTACGTTGTAAGGGGGGATAAGCTCTTCCTCTACTGGTGGGGTCCGGACGATGAGGTCAGATTTCTGGTTTACAGAAACGGAAAGCTTCTGACTCCGGAGCCAATAGTGAGCAACTAC
>WFPN01000213.1 GCA_015487535.1 Aquificaceae bacterium | reverse complement strand
CCGAAAGGTTTCCTTAGAGAGGTCAGGGAACTGACGAAGAAGGAAGGAGTCCTGCTCATACTTGACGAGGTGGCTACGGGGTTCGGCAGAACGGGAACGATGTTCTACTGTGAGCAGGAGGGAGTTACGCCCGATTTCATGTGTCTGGGGAAGGGCATAACGGGTGGGTACATGCCCTTAGCGGCCACCCTGACAACCGATGAGGTCTTCGAGGCTTTTCTGGGTGAGTTCGGAGAGGCCAAGCACTTCTACCACGGTCACACCTACACTGGAAACAACCTAGCCTGCTCGGTGGCTCTCGCAAACCTTGAGATTTTCGAGGAAGAAAGGACCCTAGAAAATCTAAAGCCCAAGATAGATCTACTTACGGAGAGATTAAAGGAGTTCTGGGAACTAGACCACGTTGGGGACGTTCGTCAGCTTGGCTTCATGGCGGGGATAGAGCTAGTCAAAGACAAGGAGAAGGGAGAGCCCTTCCCTTACGGGGAGAGGACGGGCTTCAAGGTGGCGAGGAGATGCTGGGAGAGGGGTGTGTTCCTGAGGCCCCTCGGCGATGTCATGGTCCTCATGATGCCCCTCGTCATAAGCGAGGACGATATGAACTACGTTCTGGACGTTTTGAAAGAGTCCATAAGGAGCCTGAGCTAGCTCCTTAGCAACTTCTCTTCGTAGTAGCCGAGCCACAGGGCATTATCTGGGAGCTTATCAAACTCTTCCCTGCTCTCCACGTGGGTGAAGACCACAGCCGAGCTCGTGCACTCTTCGAAGAGCTCTACCACCAGGGCTATAGCCTCTCGAGGAAGACATCTCACCTCCTTTACCGACATCTTCACGTAATCGGGCGAGAAGCGTTTGATTATGCTGTAATCGCGAAGACTGAGCCTAACGCTCGAGAAGCTCAGTGAAACCGAGAACTCAGACCTTACGCTGTCGAATAGATCTCCCAGCTTATCCATCTCCTCCAGCTCCCTGAAATCGCTGAGGCTCACCTCAAGCACGAACAGGAAGGGTATGTCCTCTGACCTCCGGAACACCTCACCCAGCGTTTCCCTCTCCTCCAAAAGGGTCTTCAGGTTAACGTTAAGAAAAAGAAGGATACCGTCCTCCCTATCCTTCACGAGAAGTATGTTCCTGTGCAGGGTTATGAGGTCCTGTGCAGGAGGAAAGAGCTTGGCCTCGGATCCGAAGAAGATCTCGTAACCTATGCGGTTGCTTTTTCTGTAAACTCCCATGAGCCGGATGGACATATCTCCTCCCGGCCCCTTCCCCAGCTTTAAATATAGGCGCTTCAACCAGGAACGCTAATAAAATTCTTATATGTTCAAATACCTGGCAGCTCTCAGCGTAGTTTTTCTCTACTTCTTCAACCTCGGTCTGAACCAGGTTTGGCAGCCTAACGAGGCCTTCTATGCGGACGCGGCAAAGAACATGCTGAAGACCGGCGACCTGCTCACACCCGTCTATAACGGGGAGATCAGGCTCAACAAGCCACCAATGACGTACTGGACCACTGCCCTCAGCTTTTACATCTTTGGAATAAACGAGTTCGCCCTCAGGTTCTTTCAGGCTCTGGCAGGTCTGGGGACGGGGCTCGTAACCTATCTCTTCGCCAGAAGATTGATCGGCGAAATGGCCGCCTTCGTATCCTTCCTGGCCCTTACGCTCTCCTTCCAGTTCATAGCGAACGCCAGGTACACCTCCCCCGAGGTACTGCTCAGCTTCTTCTTCGCCCTCTCCCTTTACCTTTGGTACCTGAGTTACGAAAGGAAGAGTATTCTTCTCTTCTTTCTAGCCCTGAACGCCTCCGTTCTCGGGGTTCTCACCAAAGGTCCCGTCGGCTTCATACTCCCTGCGGGTATCATCTTCATATACCTCTTGATAACGGATTGGCGGGAGCTCCTCAAGCCGAAGTATTACCTGGGAACTCTCTACGTTGTTCTCGCCTCGGGGTGGTGGTTCCTGTATCAGTTTCTCACAAACAGGGAGATATTTGTGGAGATATTCTTAAAGGAGAACGTAAGGAGAATATACGCCCTCCAGAGGGACCCTGTTTACTTCTACGCTCTCGATATAAACGTCTCCTTCCTGCCGTACTCCTTTATCTTTTACATAGCCCTCGTTTGGGCGGTTTACAGTAGGAGAAGAGACCTCCTATTCCCCCTCGTGTGGTTCTCAACGGTGTTCATCGTGTTCACCATAGTCAAGATGAAGATCCCCGTGTACATAATGCCGGCGTTTCCGGCCATGGCGATAATCACGGCAGCCCTGCTCACAGCTGGGGACTGGCGGAAGATACTCATTCCTTCTTCCGTCTTCCTCTCGATCCTTGCGATGATAGCGACCATCCTGGGCGCCTTTCTCCTCAAGTTTAGCCTTCCCGCTCTGATCCTGTGTCTGCTGATCCCCGCTGTGTTCCTGCTAAAAAGACTCTTCCATCTTGCTCCGGCGGCAGCCGGGTTCTCACTGCTCCTCTACCTCTCCTCGGTCCTCCTGCCCGAGGTGGAAAAACACAGACCCTACAGGGACATAGGTGAGTTCGTAAGGTCGATTGACCCGGAGGGTAAGATACCCACCTACGAGATCGGGGCGTTCCATCACAACCTGCCCTTTTATGCAGACCGGGTGATAATCAGGAACGCTAAGCCCGGAGACATCAGCGGGAAGGCCATAGTCCTCGTTAGAGAAGGAGTTATGGAATGCGGGGCATTGAGAGAGTGGAAGGTGTACAGGGGATCGGAATCTAGGTTCTTCAGATTTCTGACGGACATTAAGAAAGGCAGGAACTTTTACGATCTTAAGCTTTGCATTTTTCAGAACGGAAGTTAAAATTTATAACCATGTTTGAGCAGGAACTCCTGGAGAAGCTGAACGAACACATAAACTACTTCCCCCGCAAGGAGCAGGCGATCCTCCTCTGTCTCCATACCATACAGGACCACTACGGCTACATACCCCAGGAGAGCCTCAGGCCACTCTCCGAGCTTCTGGGAATGCCTCTGAACCACGTTGAGCAGGTGGTCGCCTTCTACGACATGTTCGACAGGGAGACTCCTGCCAAGTACAGGATAAGGGTGTGCGTGAGCGTTGTATGCCACTTCCTCGGGAAGCACGAGCTTCTGAAGGCTCTGGAGAAAATACTCAAGATAAAGCCCGGAGAGGTCACTCCGGACGGGAAGTTCAAGATAGTTCCCGTTCAGTGCCTCGGGGCCTGCTCTGAGGCTCCGATCTTTATGATAAACGAGGACACCTACAAGTTCGAAGGAGAGGAGAAGTTAAATGAGATCCTATCCAGCTATACCTGAGATATACGCGGAAACTACGCTCAACATGCTCCTCAAGAGGGCAAAAAAGCCCAGGGTCCACTCCATAGAGGAGTATCTCAAAGAGGGGGGCTACCAGGCCCT
>WFPN01000212.1 GCA_015487535.1 Aquificaceae bacterium | reverse complement strand
TTATAAGACTGAGGGAAGGGGAATTCCTGAAAGTAAAGCTTCCCAAGGACTTTCCTTACAGAGTATCTTCAGTTCGCATAAAGTTCTTCGGAGAAGACCTGTATGTGGACGTGGTGTATGAGTGTGAGGTGAAAGAACTAAAACCCAAAGGAAAATATAGGGCAGGTATAGATGCAGGGCTCGATGAACTCCTTGCGGTGGTATCGGAAAATCCTGAGCTAAAGAGCTTCATAGTATCAGGAAGAGAACTAAAGTCTTTCAATCAGTGGTTTAACAAAGAGAGGGCGAAGCTCCAAGGTCAAATAGACTATCTGAGGAACGAGATAAGGAGCGGAGACTACAATGAGGGAGGACTGAAATTTCTAAAGGATAGGCTCATGGAACTTGAGGTAAGGCAAAAGGTTTTATCCGCTCACAGAAAGAGATGGATAGACACACAGGTTCACAGGATAGCGAGGAAGGTAGTGGACATACTTTATGGGACGGGGCACAGAGTTATCTACATAGGGAAGAACGCTCTTGAGAGCAAGGATGGGATAAACTTGGGAAGAAAGACCAATCAGGAGTTCGTGTCTATACCTTTCAGGAGACTAATAGAGCTAATCAGGTATAAAGCTAAGGAACTTGGGATGGAAGTGGTAGAGGTGGATGAGAGCTACACCTCTAAGACTTCTCCTTTTGTGGATGTGAGGGAAGTTCAGAAGAAAAAAGACGGAAACCTCTGCAAGGGGGAGAGGAAGGGAAACCTTTTTAAGGACAAGGTTTTGAACAAGGTATTTCACGCTGACCTTGTAGGGGCATTGAACATATTGAGAGTAGGAGCAAAGCTCCTGAGACTTGGTTTTTACAAGAACCTTAAGATACTTTTTATCAAGCTTTGTAATCCTGTGAGGCTGAAACTAATGGACTTTTTCTTCAAAGTAACCCCCGAGTCCCTATTGGGGATAGGGAGTAGTAACAACGGGTTGAGCCTGAGAATGGTAAAATTTAATTGATGTAGAAGCCTCAGGCACCTTAGCACCATGGAGAGGGAAAAACTGAAGAGCCTAATAAAAGAGCGCTCCCTGAAGGTTTCCGATGAGCCGGTTTTTAAGCTGTCTTCTGGCAAGCTCAGCAGGTACTATGTTGATCTGAAGCAGATAACCTTTGATCCTGAGGGCGCCTACCTCGTTGGGAAGTTGATGTACGAGCTCGTTAGAGGGTTCAACCCCGACGGTGTTGGGGGCCTTACACTTGGAGCCGACCCGATAGCGTACGCAGTTTCCTTCGTCTCCTACATGGACGGGAACCCTATAAATCCCTTTGTGGTGAGAAAGGAACCTAAAGGGCACGGAATGGGAAGACAGATAGAGGGGCTGCTTAAAGAGGGTAGCAAGGTCGCTGTGGTTGAAGACGTTGTTACCACCGCCGGGTCTTCTCTTAAGGCTGTAAAAGCGTGCAGGGACGCGGGACTGGATGTGATCGGTGTCTTTACCATAGTGGACAGGGAGGAGGGAGGAAGGGAGAACGTTGAGAAGGAGGGACTCGTTCTTTACTCCCTTTTCAAGCTCTCCGAGCTATTGTAAGTTTTACTTGGTAAGCTTTAAAGAGAATTTTGAAAGTAGGTCTTTCTCGGGGTAGTGTTTCACGTTCCTGGTAACAATCTTCAGCTCATAAACCTTAGCGGTGGCCATTATAAGGCAGTCTATATCGGCAAGGGTTATACCCTCCTTCCTATACTTTCTGTAAAATCCAGCTGCGACATCGACAATATCCTTTTTAAGGGGGAGAATTTCAAAGGAGCTGGTAAACTCCTCAACAGCAGTCATATGCTTCTTAGTATAAGTTCCTTTTAGAAGCTCGTATCTTGTCAAAATGCTTATATATACTTCGCTATCCTCAAACAGTCGAAGGATAAGGTCTCTCGCATAGTCAACACCCCTTAGAAAATCGATGCACACATCCGTGTCTATCAGGTATCCTCCCAACGCTCCCTCTCCTCTTGCCCTCTAAGCTGTGCCTTTCTCAATTCATCAACAAATTCAACTCCTCCTTGGATTTCCATGTCTTTCAGGGCACCCCACAGTGACTCAAGTCTTTCCTTCCTTTTCTTTTTTAGGTATTCCTGCAAAGCCTCACTAACCACTCTGCTAAAACTCCTACTTTCCTTAGTAACTTCCCTGTAGAGATCTTCCGGAATGGATACGGTCTTCTTGACTGTTGCCATAGGAGTAATATAGTTCAATATTACACAATTGGTAAGAGCAATTTTATCTTCCTTATACTACTTCCATGCTCGGAATACTCCTCGCCCTTCTCTCAGCCTTCTTCTGGGCTACCAACGACATATTCAACAAGAAAAGCCTCCTGAAGGGATACGACGAGAACTTCGTCCTATGGATCCGGTTCCCCGTTGGTGCTGTCTTACTTCTTCCTCTCGGACTTTACTTTTGGGAGCTCAACTTCACTGTTATCTGGACGACCTTCGTCTGGCTCCCCTTAGAGGTAGTTGCCTCCGTATTCTTCATAAAGGGGATAAAGCACGCTCCCCTATCGATAGGGATGCCCTTCTTCGCCTTCATGCCTCTCTTCTCAGCTTTATTTGGTTTTTTCCTACTGGGAGAGAGGATAAGTGCGGAGGGTCTTCTCGGTATAGTCCTCATACTCCTTGGCTCTGTGGTTATAACCGGCGGTTCCCTAAAGAACTTTTTTAAAGCGAACAGGGGAAGTCTCTACATGCTCATTTCAGCGATGCTTTTTGGCTTCAACGTCGTAGTGGGGAAGTTCGTGATAACCCAAAGCAACCCTTTCTTCTTCTCCTGGTACTACTGCACGGTGATGAGCTTTGGATTGATTCCCTTCGTGGGTGTTAGAGAGCTTCTAAACAGGAAAAGCTACAGAAACCCTCTGAACCTGCCTATGGGGATATTCTTCTCCCTCGGCATGGTCACCTACACCACAGCCCTACTTTACACATTTACATCTTACGTTGCATCCATAGAGAGGCTCGCGATCATCCTTGACGTCCTTTACGGGAAGCTCTTCTTCGGAGAGGAGATAAGGAGGAGCTTCTGGGGAGCTCTGCTGATGGTCTCAGGTGCTGTGCTTTTGGGAGTTTAAATACTCGTTCTTATATCTCACGTAGTTCTCCGCAGACTCCTCTATGAGCTTTATCTCCTCCTCTCTCAAGTCTCTCACCACCTTCGCAGGAACTCCCGCCACGAGCACCCCGGAAGGTATCTTTTTGTTTGGAGTTACCAGCGCTCCCGCCCCGACGAGGACGTAGTCCTCTATCTCCACACCGTCCATTATTACAGCCCCCATTCCCACCAGTATGTTGTTTCCGAGAACGCACCCGTGGAGTATAACCCTGTGCCCCACGGTGACGTTGTCCCCTATTATCGTGGGATGGGTGTCGTGGGTGACGTGAACGACCGAGTTGTCCTGGATGTTCGT
>WFPN01000211.1 GCA_015487535.1 Aquificaceae bacterium | reverse complement strand
GAGGGCCTTCTGCTTGTTCTGAAACTGAGACCTCTCGTCCTGGCACGAGACGACTATACCGGTAGGTATGTGGGTTATCCTCACGGCGGTTTCGGTGGTGTTCACGTACTGTCCACCCGCCCCAGAGGCTCTGAAGGTTTCTATCTTGAGGTCCTGGGGATTGATCTCAACGTCCGTCTCGTCGGCTTCGGGAAGGACGGCCACGGTAGCGGTGGAGGTGTGTATCCGCCCACCTGACTCGGTAACCGGTATCCTCTGGACCCTGTGGACCCCGCTCTCGTACTTGAGCCTCGAGTAGGCGCCCTCTCCCTCTATAAGGGCTATGACCTCCTTGTAGCCGCCGAGACCAGTCTTGTTGGCGCTGAGTATTGAGAACTTCCATCCTTTGTCTTCGGCATACTTTTGATACATCCTCAGGAGATCTGCAACGAACAGGGCCGCCTCCTCACCACCCGTTCCGGCCCTTATCTCGAGTATTACGTTCTTGGAGTCGTTTGGATCCTTGGGAACTAGTAAAAACTTAAGCCTCTCTTCAAGCTCGGAGAGCTTTCCCTGGAGTTTTTCCACCTCCTCCTGGGCAAGTTCCCTGAGCTCGGGCTCAGAGCTCCTCAAAAGCTCCTTGGATTCCCTCAGCTCCTTCTGGGCCTTCTTGTACTCCTGGTAGGTCTCGTACAGCTCGGTGAGTTCCTTGTGCTCCTTGCTCAGCTCCCTGTATCTCTTTATATCCTGGATTACCTCCGGTCTGGAGAGCTCCTCCTCTAACTTTCTGTAGCGCTCGCTCAGCTTCTCTAATTTATCTATGAGCTCCTTCTTGAGCATCAACCTTCCTTCTTCTCACCGGGCGAGGCGAGTTCCAGAAAGAGGGGCTTTAGCCTCAGCTTCCCGGTGTAGAAGGGATGGCACTGGTTACATACCTCAACGTGAACCGTCCCGCCCTTGGTCGAGAGCAGGGTAAAGGTGTTTCCACAACCGCATACGAAGGTGGTGGGCTGCACTTCCGGATGTATTCCCTTTTTCATCTTCCTTTACCTCCGAAGCTAAGTATTATACTATGCGTTCATAGCCTTGAGGAATTCCCTGTTCGTCTTAAAGCGCTTGAGCTTGTCTAAGAGGAACTCCATAGCCTCCACGGGATCCATAGTGGATAGGAACTTCCTCAGAACCCACATCCTCTGAAGCTCCCAGTCCTCTACAAGAAGCTCCTCCTTCCTAGTTCCAGATTTCTCAATGTTTATAGCGGGGAACACTCTCCTCTCCATCAGCCTCCTGTCCAGATGTATCTCCATGTTACCCGTTCCCTTGAACTCCTCGTATATCACGTCGTCCATCCTCGATCCCGTCTCTATGAGGGCCGTGGCTATTATCGTCAGAGATCCACCCTCCTCGATGTTCCTGGCGGCTCCAAAGAACTTCTTAGGTCTCTGGAGAGCCGTGGCCTCTATACCACCCGAGAGGACCCTTCCCGTCGGAGGGGTTACCGCGTTGGAAGCCCTGGCAAACCTCGTCATCGAGTCCAGGAGTATAACGACATCGTTCTTGAGCTCCACGAGTCTCTTGGCCTTCTCTATAACGAGCTCGGCCACCTGCATGTGTCTCTCGGGGGGCTCGTCGAAGGTTGAGGCTATCACCTCGGCTCCGTCCCCCACTATCCTCCTCATCTCCGTAACTTCCTCCGGCCTCTCGTCTATGAGCAGGATTATCAGGTACACCTCAGGGTGGTTCTGTATAAGAGCCCTCGATATCTTCTGAAGCAGTACCGTCTTACCGGCCTTGGGAGGAGCTACGAGCATTCCCCTCTGTCCCTTACCTATCGGAGCTACCAGGCTTATAACCCTCGTGGAAAGCTCCTTGGGGTCGAACTCCAAATTAAACCTTTCGGTAGGATGGTATGGGGTGAGCTTGTCGAAGGTCGGCCTGTTCCTAAGAACCTCAGGCTCCGCGGGAAGACCGTTCACGGCCTCCATCTTTATCAGGGCCTTGTACTTTTCTCCTTCCTTAGGGAGCCTGGCAAAGCCCACTATGGTGTCCCCTGTCCTAAGTCCAAACTTCTTTATCTGGGAAGGTGCCACATAGACATCGTCCCAGCTCGGCATGTAGTTGTTCTGGGCACTCCTCATAAAGCCGTATCCTTCAGGCAGTATCTCCAGCACTCCCTTGACGAAGACGAGCCCGCCGTCCTTAGCCTGGGCCCCCAGTATGCGCTCTATGAGTTCCTCCTTCTTAAGTCCCGTCGTCCTCGTGAGCCCCAGCTCCTTACCGAGTTTCTGGAGCTCCTGAAGGGTCATCTTTTTGAGCTCTTCTAGGGTGTAGATCTTCTTCTCCTGAAGTTCCTGCATCTCTTCCTCCTGATTATTTTCCTATGCAAAATCTTGAGAATATGCTTCCCAGAACGTCCTCAGTAGTTATATGTCCAACTATCTCTCCTAAGTAATCGGTAGCTTCCCTGATGTCAAGCATAGCTATTTCTGGACTTATATCCTCCTCCTCGTATCTGGTCCTGAACCTCTCGAGAACCTCTTTCGACTTTCTAAGGAGCTCCTCGTGCCTGACCGAAACATATATGTTTAATCCCTCTTGAACAACCAAGCCTGCTTTTTTGAGAATTTCTTCTTCAAGGTCTTTTAGTCCGTGTCCTGTAAGGGCACTTACCTTTATTATAGAATGTCCCTCAAAAATTTCAAGAGGTAGAGGTGCTTCGCCCAGGTCGATCTTATTAACTACCACTATGGTTTCCCTATCCTTCACCTTTTCGTATATCTTCAGGTCCTCGTCTCCTACCCCCTCCGATCCGTCCAGAACGAAGAGGACAACGTCGGCCTCCTCTATCTTCCTAACACTCCTCTCCACGCCTATCCTCTCCACGGGATCTTTAGCCTCCCTTATACCTGCTGTGTCTACGAGCACAACAGGAACGCCCCTCAGGTTCAGCGTTTCCTCGATGTAATCCCTAGTTGTTCCCTCTATGTCGGTGACTATAGCCCTGTCCTCTTTAAGAAGTGCGTTGAAGAGGGAGGACTTTCCCACGTTGGGCCTTCCCACTATTGCGAGTTTCATTCCCTCCCTAAGGAGCTTCCCCGTCTTTGCAGTTTTCAGTAGCTGGGTTATCCCTTCAAGGACCTTATCGATCATGCTGAGGACCTGCTCTTTTGTCAGGGTGGGTATATCCTCCTCGGAAAACTCTATATCAGCCTCTATGTAGGCTGAAAGCTCAAGAAGGCTATCCCTCAGGGAGTTTACATACCTGCTCAGCTCGCCCTTCAACTGCCTGATAGAGGCTCTGCGGGCGAGTTCCGTCTTGGCGGATATTAGCTCTGCAACCGCCTCAGCCTGGGCAAGGTCGAGCTTGCCGTTCAGAAAGGCTCTCTTGGTAAACTCTCCGGGCTCAGCAAGTCTGCACCCAGCCCTGAGGAAAAGCTCTAATGTTTTCTTTAGTATGAGGGGGTTTCCGTGCAGGGAGATCTCCACCATATCCTCACCGGTATAACTTTTGGGTGCCCTGTAGTATATGAGGACGCCCTCGTCTATCACATCACCGCTCTCATCCACGAGCGTCCCGTAGTGGGCGAGCCTCGGCTTTATCTCCGATCTTGTCTTGAAGAACTTCTTGGTTATATCGATTACACCTCTCCCCGAAAGCCTGATAATTCCGATAGCGCTCTCACCAAAAGGGGTTGCTATTGCGACAATGGGATCTTTCATCGGACCGCTCAATTAAAATATATTACTGTGGGGGTATGGCGGAACTGGCAGACGCAGCGGACTTAAAATCCGCGGGCCGCAAGGCCGTCCGGGTTCGACTCCCGGTACCCCCATGATAAGAGAATGCACAGACTCAGATACATAGAGGATAGCTTCAAAGGACCCGCCATAGGTTTTATACTGACAGGTAGCGTGGCTATAATCCTTAAAAAGAACTTTGAAGGTATATCCTTAGTCCTATTTGGAACGGGCTTATCCTTACTCGGATTCTCAATAGCCTATATTAGGGATATCTTGGAAGGAAGAGGAGGTAAAGTATAATGCAGGAGATGAATACCTTTCTTCTTTTAGCCATCCTCGTGGTTATGCTTGCTCTCTTCGGAATGACCTACATAACGATAAAGGACCTCAAACAGACAACCCACAAGAACTGATCTATGAAAATCGTCCAGGAAGGGAAAGCTAAGATATACATACCAGAACTAAGAGACATCGTCTCCTCTGACATGCCCGTCTTCTACAACCCTAAGATGAGGGTGAACAGGGACCTCGCGGTCCTGGGGCTGGAGTATCTGTGCAAAAAGCTCGGAAGGGAGCTCATGGTTGCGGACCCCCTCTCTGCGAGCGGTGTGAGGGCTATAAGGTTTATAAAGGAGACCTCCTGTGTTGGAAAGGTTTTTACCAACGACATAAACGAGAAGGCTGTGGAGATCATTCGGGAAAACTTCAAGCTGAACGAGGTTTCCGAAGACAGGTACGAGGTCCACAGGGAGGACGCCAACTTCTTTATGAGGAAAGGCTGGGGGTTCGGCTTTGACTACGTTGACCTAGACCCTTTCGGGACTCCCGTCCCCTTTATAGAGTCGGTCGCCTTGAGTATGAAGAGGGGAGGTATTCTGAGCCTCACCGCTACCGACACAGCACCGCTTTCGGGCACATACCCCAAGACCTGTATAAGGAGGTACGGAGCCCGTCCCCTCAGGAACGAGTTCAAGCATGAGGTAGGGATAAGAATTCTTATAAAGAAGGTGATCGAGCTCTCTGCCCAGCACGACATAGCGATGGTTCCCATATTCGCCTACTCCCACCTTCACTACTTCAAGCTATTCTTCGTTAAAGACAGGGGTGCGAAACTTACAAACTCGTTGATGGATCAGGTAGGATACGTTCTTTACTGCTTTAACTGTATGAACCGCGAAGCGGTCCTCGACCCCTTAAAAATAAAGGAGCACTGCCCCATATGCGGGACTAGATTCAGCCTCGGCGGTCCGATGTGGCTTGGGAATCTCTGGGACAAGGAGCTCACAGACTTCCTCTATAGAGAAGCTCAGGAAAGGGAGGAGGTCTCAAAGGAGACCAAGAGGATACTCTCTCTGATACAGCAGGAGTCTAGGCTCCAGACAGTGGGTTTTTACATGCTCTCCAAGCTCGCGGAAAAGGTAGGGATACCCCAGCAACCCCCGATAAAGAAGGCGGTAGATTTCTACGAGGGTGTGAGGACACACTTTGAGGGGGACGGGTTTAGGACGAGGCTTTCCCACGAGGAGGTTCTGAGGAAATCGGAGAAACTTAAAGTTATAATAGAACGGCGTTTGGAAGGAGGGGAAAGATGAGCCCTGAGGAGATGCTCAAGAGCTTCCCGGACCAGCTCCAGTGGGAAAAAACAGATATAGACCGCTCCCTGTACCGGACTATAACCTTCTGCGGTATGGGAGGCTCCGGCATAGTGGGTGATATAGCAAAGAGCTGGCTCGAGCACAGGGGATGCAACGTGGTTGCCTTGTCCCACAGGGGATATGGGCTTCCAAACTACGTGAAAGGCGAAGAGCACCTGGTAATCTGTACGAGCTACAGTGGGAACACGGAAGAGACGATAAGCAACTTCGAAACCGCCATGGAGAGGGACGCAACGGTTATATGTATCAGTTCCGGAGGTAAGCTGGAAGAGCTTGCAAAGAAGAGTGGGAT
>WFPN01000210.1 GCA_015487535.1 Aquificaceae bacterium | reverse complement strand
TTAACCCAAGGCCTTTAAGGAACTCGTGCACTGCGGATATAACCTCCGCATCCCCCTCTATCTCCTTCACTCCTATAAGTTCTACTCCCGCTTGAAACTTTTCGTAGGTGCTGCCTTCCGAGGAGAACAGGGTCCCGAAGTAGTAAACCCTTAGGGGATAGTGCCAAACCTTGAAGAAGCTCACGCTCCTCACAACTTGAGTGGTGAAGTCCGCCCTGAGGGCTACCAGGCTACCCTCAGAGATGTCCTTGAAGACTATCGCGTTCCTTACCTTATCTCCGAGGGCTTTGCCGTGAACCTCGTAGTGGTCGAAGACGGGGAGCTTCAGGTAGTCGTAACCCCAGCTCTCAAACACCTCGGAGGCTTTTAGAATTGCTTTCTTTAGGAGGTTGGACTCCTCGAAGGTGTGTATCCTCTCGAAGGGGAGGATAAGGGGTTTCATTCTCCCTCCCCGACCACGTACCAGACCCTTATACCGACAGAAACGTGAGCGTTCCTCTGCCAGAGGGTTTCTACGTTTATCACCTTGACCTTGTTCAGCTTTATCCACTCGTTCACCTGCTCCTCTAGGAGCTGTTCCATGCTCTCATCCCTAAAGGGCGCCAGCTTCCTGTGGAAGTCCTTGAACCTTATCTCCATCAGGTTATCTCCTCTTCCGACACCGAGACCACAACCTTGGCAGGCCTTATAACCTTCCCGTGCAAGGTGTATCCCTTCTGCACCACCCTGACGACGGTGTTGGGCGGATGCTCAGATGTGGCAACTGTTTCGACAGCCTCCGCTACATGAGGATCGAACTCCTTGCCCTCCACCTCTATCTCCTCAACGTTGTACTTCTCGAGTATCTTACGTAGCTCGGA
This sequence comes from Aquificaceae bacterium, assembly GCA_015487535.1. Taxonomy (GTDB): domain Bacteria; phylum Aquificota; class Aquificia; order Aquificales; family Aquificaceae; genus Hydrogenivirga. Next base: position 1,561 of record WFPN01000210.1, on the reverse strand, counting down.
GTATATCATCTCCACACCCTTGAGAAGGGAATCAAAGTCCCTGGTTACGCTCGCCGCCGATAGGGCCCTCTCGAAGTTGTCTAGAACGCCGAGAAGATCGAGGGTCATCTTCTCATAGCCGAACTTCCTCTGCTCCTCGAGGTCCCTCCTGTAACGTTCCTTCATGTACTCAAGCTCCCTCTGGAGCTCCATGGCCCTGACGTTGGAGTTCTTAGCTATGCTCTCCAGCTTCTTTACCTTCTCTTCAAGCTCCTTGATCTTGTTTTCAAGCTCCTTGACCTCCTCCTCTTCCTTCTTTATCTCCTCTTTTACCTCCTCTATCTCCTCCTTGAGCTCCTTCTCTTCCATACTCTCACCTCCAATTAAATAAGGATAGACCTTAGGGACATCACTTACAAGAGGTTAAAATAACTCCCATGAAAAACCTCGGTCTCTGCACAGACCTCTACGAGCTCACCATGGCCCAGAGTTATCTGGAACACGGTAAGACTGGGAGGGCCGTCTTCAGCCTCTTCGTCAGGAAACTCCCTGAAAACAGGAACTTTCTCGTATCCTGCGGCCTAGAAACGCTTCTGGAAAGGATAGAGAGCTTCAGGTTCGGCGATGAGGAGCTCAGGTATCTGAAGAGTTTAGGAAAGTTCTCGGACGATTTCTTAGATTACCTGAGGGAGTACGAATTTAAGGGTGAAATATACGCGATCCCCGAGGGGAGGGTGGTCTTCCAGAACGAGCCACTGATCCAGATGGAGGGTAGCCTTCCCGACGTTCAGATACTTGAAACCCTAGTGATAAACACGGTCCACCTCCAGACGGTAATAGCCTCTAAAGCCGTAAGGAGTTTCTTGGTCTCGCGAGGAACGAGCCTAGTCGATTTCGGCTTCAGGAGAGCCCACGGCCTGGAGTCAGGGATATACGCGGCCAGGGCATCCTACATAACGGGGTTTGCCGGAACATCGAACCTAGAGGCCGGGAGAAGGTTCGGGATACCCGTCTTCGGTACCGTAGCGCACTCCTACATAATGGTGTTCGACTCTGAGGAGGAAGCCTTCAGGGCTTTCGCAGAGAGCTTCCCAGGTAACGCCGTCCTCCTGCTCGACACCTACGACACCCTCGAGGCCGCGAGGAAGGCAGTTCAGCTCGCCAAGGAGGGGGTACCAGTGGTAGGAGTTAGGCTCGACAGCGGGGATATAGAAACTCTGTCCAAGGAGGTCAGAAGGATACTAGACGAAGGGGGTCTAAAGAACGTGAGGATAATAGTGAGCGGAGGGGTTGATGAGTACAAGATAGAGGGATGGCTCTCTAAGGGCTGTCCGATAGACGCCTTCGGCGTGGGGACGAAGTTTATAACCTCCGCGGACGCCCCTTACTTGGACATGGCCTACAAGCTGGTAGAGTATGAAGGAAAGCCCAAGGTGAAGACGAGCCCGGGGAAAGCCACCTTCCCCTTCAAGAGACAGGTCTGCAGGTTTTACTCTGAAGGGAGGATGGAGCACGACGAGGTAGTTTGTTACGGGGAAGAGGTAGAGGGAGAAAAGCTCGTTGAGAAGGTTGTGGAGCATGG
>WFPN01000209.1 GCA_015487535.1 Aquificaceae bacterium | reverse complement strand
TCGTACCTCAGAGCCGCGGCCTTTTTCTTCTTATCCATAATCACACCCTAAGGTTAAAGGTCCCCGTACCACCGAATTCCTCGGCCATCTCCTCGTCGAACTTCCTCTCCTCTTCCTCGAGAACATCCAGCCTTTTAACCTCGAGTCCAAGATCGCTCAACTCCTTTCTCAGCTTCTCCTCACCCTTCCTTCTCCTCTGGGCAAGGTCCTCCAAGTTCGTCCTGAAGAGCACCGATACGAACTCAGGGTTCTCGTTCCTCGGAGCCTCTATGAGAATTCCTAGGAAGCCCTCCTCAAATTCTAGCTTTACGAACACCCTGTAAGAGCTGTTCAGGGAAAAGCCAAGGATACCTCTATCCCTGTCGAGCCTGAAGGGAACGAGGAATCTCTTCCCCTGGTTCATTATCATGTAAGACTGGAGCATTCCTAGGGTTTCGAGACTGCGAAGACTCTCCTTTATCTGTTTCGGAAGATCCTCCAACTTTCCCCTCGCATCCTTCAGATCCTCTAACTCCTTCGAGATCTCCTTCTGCTTGGAGATGAGGTCCTGAACGTCCTTGACACCGAGGTTTGAAGTGAGGGTTGCCTCCGCGCCCTTCATGAGTTCGCCGAGGGCATTCAGTAGCTTGGAGGCTTCCCTGGGAACGGCTTCAGGGTTCTGAACCTTTATACCTACCAGGTTTAACCTCTGGATGAACTCCGAGAACCTGCCCTCATCTAGGTTTCTGACCGCCTCTCTGAGAACGTCCAGGAACTTTGGGCTCTCCCTCACAGAGGAGAGGATGCTTTCCTGAACCTCAACCTCGAGCCCGGCGTTCTTAAAAACCTTGAGGAGGTTATCTATAAGGCCTCTTATCACACTGCCGACCGTTTCCCTAATCAGGTTAAGCCTCTGCTCTCTCGAGGATATCGCCTTCTCAAGGGCTGTCTCCATCTCGATAAGACCTCTGAAGAAGCCAACCCTGTCTCCGGTCTCTAGCTTCTCCAGTGCAGAGCTCACGAGGGGCTTCATATCTTCGGGAAAACGCAGGGTTCTTAAACTTCTCTCTACCGACTCAGTGTTCACCTTTTCGAGAGCCTTCAGTAGTATGTACTTCTGATCCCCGGACAGGCTCTCGAAGTCCACCTTACCCCTCAGGAAGTCCCACACCTTCTTTTCGTAAACTAGGCCAGAATTTTCCAAGCCGACCTTTAACCTTTGGGGTATCAGGTTCATACCTATCTCGAAAGCCCTTCTGAGCAGATCCCTCGCCCCCCTGATCCCGTAGAAGCCCTCTTCAACCCTTAGGGTGAGCGGATCCTTGGACTCAACGACCAAGGAGAGCTCCTCTCCAGGCTCCACCAACACGGAGAGCCTGTTCTCGGCCTCCACCTCAAAGCCGTTCTCGAGCTGGAGGATAACCTTGTTCTGGCTGTACGCCTTGACCGTGGCTCTCAGGCGAGAGCCCACGTCCCCGAGGGAGGCAAGAAGCGCCTGTGGAACGCTCGAGAGGATCTTTATCTCAAGAACTCTCGCCGTCTCGTAGGCTTCGTAGGCCCTGTTCCTCAGGATAGCCGTATCTAAGAAGACGCCCTCTACCCTTCTTCCTTCCATCAACCTCTAATATCGGATCGAGATCCTCGGATGAAAGCGAGAGCCCCCCTAGCCCCTAGGAACTCTCCAGCCGTCGAGAAAGCTATCTCAACGTAGGATCCCGGGAGGTTCTCCGAGAGCTCTCTGACCTTATCCTGGGCGTCTTCCAAGAGATCTCTCATTCCCTCGATCACCCCGCCCCCCAGAACTATCGTGTCCGGGTTAAATATGTGGACCATGTTCATCAGGCCGACGTACAGGTGCTCCTTGAAGGTCTCAACCGCTCTCCTAGCTCTCTCTTCCCCCTCTTTGGCCCTCTTTACTATCTCGAAATCCCTTATCCCTTCCCCTCCGAGTTCTACGTACGTTTTCTCTAGTCCGTACGAGGAGCAGTAGGCCTCCCAGCATCCTTTACTTCCGCAGTGACACTCACGACCTCCCTTCAGGATTGTGTGATGTCCTATTTCCATGGCCGATCCGCACACGCCGAAGAAGGGTTTGCCCTCCACAACCAGGCCACCGCCCAGGCCGGTTCCAACCGCTACGAGCACGAGGATCTTGCTGTCCCTGTGATCGAAGAACCACTCCCCGTAAGCCCCAACGCTGACGTCGTTTCCTATAACGAAGTCCACACCCGATCCTCTGAGTAGCTCGTTGAAGTCCACACCGTCGAGAACAGGGATGTTGGGTGATCTATAGACCTTCCCCTCCTTCGATGTAAACCCGGCAACCGCGATCCCAACCCCGGTAGGGCTCCCCTCGAGGATTATCTCCCTTATTCTTTTCAAAAAACTGGACTTGTCCTTTTTAAGATCCCTGATAAAGTACTTTTCCTTCCTGCCGTCCTCCCAGAGGACCTTGACGAAGGACCCTCCTATATCAACCCCTTTCAGCATAGCTCTCTATCCCCGTGATCCTAAACTCCCAATCCTCCATCTTCCCGTAAACCTTCAGACCTAGGCTGCCCCTCTCCCCTGATATCTCCATCTCCAAGAGGTAAACCTCCCCTAGCTTCTTCACACTCTCCTCCACAGAAAACTTGTCTCCCAGCTTCTCTTTGTTTTCCAAACACATCTTTATGAGCCCCTCTACACCACCCATCTCCTGGAGGACCCTTCTTTCGAAGAACTTGGCCACGCGAACAGCCCTGTCGGCGGTGCACTCCTCGAGCCCCCCTATCAGGAAGGAGGCTACCCTGAGTTTGTCCCTCCAGTC
>WFPN01000208.1 GCA_015487535.1 Aquificaceae bacterium | reverse complement strand
TCTTCGATGTATCCCTTCCCGAACCTAAGGAGCATCCGGCCTGTATCTGCGGTAAGGTTATAAGGGGCGTGGCCCTGCCTACAGATTGCAAACTCTTTGGAAAGGTCTGCACTCCTTCGAACCCACTCGGCTCCTGTATGGTCTCCTCTGAGGGGGCCTGCGCCGCTTACTTCAAGTACAGGAGGGAGCTTGTGGGTGTTTAAAAGAGAAACCCTTCCCTCCTCTCCCTCTTGATCTCCTCGAGGTTCACGTAGTCCTTTATCATGTTTAGGAACTCCTCCTCGCTTATAGTCGGTATTCCCAGTTGCTTTGCCCTGCTCAGTTTTGTCCTGCCCGGCTCCTCCCCCACAACTAGGTAGGTCGTCTTGGAGGTTACACTGTTTGCAAATACCCCTCCTAGGCTCTCAACTATCTCTCCCGCCTTCTCCCTAGAACAGCAACTCAAGGTTCCGGTAAAGACGAAGACCTTTCCCTTGAGAGGCCCTTCCTTCTCGAGCTTGGTCCTCCTGAGCTTCACTCCAGCTTTTTCGAGCTTCTCTATAACCTTCAGGTTCTCTTCCCGCGAGAAGAACTCCTTTATGCTCCTCGCTACCACGTCCCCTATACCCTCTATGCTCTCGAGCTTCTCAAGAGGCATATCCCTCAGATCCCAGATGCTGTCTATAATCTGGGCGAGTTTCTTTGCAGTTGTAAGACCCACGTACCTTATCCCGAGACCGTAGAGGACCCTGTCGAGACCCCTGTTCTTGGATTCCTGAATGGCGTTGTAGAGGTTCATCGCCGCCTTCTCTGCAAATCCAGGAAGCTTTACAAGGTCAGTTACCTTCAGGTAGTAGAGGTCTCCCACGTCCTTAACGAGTCCTTTCTCGTAAAGGGCCTTTGCTGTAGCCTCCCCAAGACCCCTTATGTCCATAGCTTCCCTCGAGCCCCAGTGCTTTAGCCTAAGTATCACCTGGGCGGGGCAGGCTATGTTTATACACCTCCAGGCCACCTCCCCCGGGAGCTTTACCAGCTTGGACCCGCAAGAGGGACATTCTTTAGGGAACTCTATAGGGATCTCGTCCCCGTCTCTTGCCTCCTTTATTACTTCAACCACGTATGGTATAACCTCTCCAGCCCTCTCTATCAGAACGAGGTCCCCTATCCTTATATCCTTCTCCCTTATAAAGTCTTCGTTGAATAGTGATACTGAGGATACAGTGACGCCCCCGACCTCCACAGGTTCCAGCTTGCCCACTGGGGTTATAGTTCCCACCCTTCCAACCTGAAAGACGACATCTATGAGCTTTGTGGTGGCCTGCTTAGGCTTGAACTTGAAGGCTATCGCCCATCTGGGATGATGGGAGGTGAAACCTAGGACCTCGTAGTACTCCTTCCTGTTTACCTTCACGACCATCCCGTCTATCTCGTAGGGATAGCTCTCCCTCTTCTCCTCCCACTCCCTGCAGTACTCTATCACCTCCTCTATACCCCTGCACACCTTCATGTCGGGGAAGGGGGTTTTAAAACCGAGGAGATGAAGCATCCTAACGGCCTCGTAGTGGGTCTCGGGATGTCTGGACTCAGGCTCTACGTAGGAGACCTGATAGACCACAGCCTCTAGCTTCCTCTTAGCAACCTCGGCAGGGTTCTGTAGCCTTATGGATCCTGCGGCCGCGTTCCGTGGGTTGGCGAAAGGTGGCAGTCCCTCCTCGAGGCGTTCCTCGTTCATCTTCTTGAACTCTTCCTTGTTTATCAGGACCTCACCCCTTATCTCTATGAGGTTTATCCCAAACTTTGAGAATTCCGCTCTCAGGGGTATGGTCTTTATGGTTCTGAGGTTGTTGGTTATCTCCTCTCCTGTCTCCCCGTCTCCCCTCGTAGCGCCCCTTACAAAGAGGTCGTTCCTGTAAACCAGAGCTATCCCTGCCCCGTCGTACTTGGGTTCTACGCTGTACTCGACAACATCCAGACCGGTAAGTTCCCTTACCCTCCTGTCGAAGTCTCTGAGCTCCTCCTCGGAGTAAGCGTTGTCCAGGGAAAGCATAGGAGTGTAATGCTTCACTGTAGGGAAGCTCCCCGTTATCTCGCTCGCCACCCTCTGGGTGGGTGAGTCCGGGGTTATCAGTTCTGGATACTTCTTCTCGAGATCCCTTAGAGCCCTGAAGAGCTGGTCGTACTCGTAGTCCGATATTACCGGGGAGGCCTGGACGTAGTACTTGTAATCGTGGTAGTTTATGACCTCTCTGAGTTCCTCCACGTACTCCTTGGCTTCTTCGAAGGAGGC
>WFPN01000207.1 GCA_015487535.1 Aquificaceae bacterium | reverse complement strand
GCTCTTATTACATCCCTCGTTTCCCTGATAGCCCTCTTTCTTTCTCTAAAGAACAGCCCTCTCCGAAGGGCTTTTACCGGCATCGCTTTGCTCCTGGCTTTTCTGACCTCCGGTGTGATGGTTCTGACCGCGAACTACGGCGGGAAGATAAGGCACAGCGAGATAAGGGACGGGATACAACTTCAGAAAGCACCCTACGAAGATGAGAGGGAGGATGGTGATTGAGGAGGTTCTGAGATGACGCTTCACGTGGAGCACAAAGAGGAGATTACGGAGAAAGAAATAGAAACCTTCTACAACGTATGCAAAAGCTCCATAAACACTGAGGTCGCCTCTTACCTGGAGGCGTGCGTGCGCTGTGGTCTCTGCGCCGAAGCCTGCCTCTTCTACATGGGAGAAAACATCTCCGGGAGAATAGACCCCACTCTCACCCCGGCCTACAAGGCTGACCTCCTCAGGGACATATACAAGGAGAACTACACCCTCTGGGGGAGGATAAAGAAAACCCTCGGCTTGGGGGTCAAGATAGAACCCGAAGACCTCAAAGAGCAGGTCAGGCTCGCCTTCTACACCTGCACCATGTGCGACAGATGCACCAAGGTATGCCCCATGGGTATAGACACCCCGCGCCTCGTTTCCATAGTCAGGAGCGCCTTAACCTCAGCGGGGCTCGTTCCAGAGGACCTGGCGGAGGCTACGAACACCGCAGTTGAGAAGGGAAGTCCCCTCGGTGTTGACGTCCCGACGTTCCTTAGCAGGATAGACTTTATATCCGACGAGTGGGAGGTGGAGATCCCCGTTGACCAGAAGGCGGACTACCTGTACATTCCCTCCTCAATAGAGCTTATGAAGTATCCCTCCTCCGTCGCCTCAACTGCAAAGGTTCTCAACCACTTGGGAGTGAGCTGGACTCTCTCAACCAAAGCCCACGAGGCTACCAACTTCGGACTCTTTACCCAGAGCAAGGAAGTGACGAGGGAGCTCCTCAGAAGGATACTGGAGGGAGCCAAGGAGCTCGGGATAAAGACGATAATAGCCCCCGAGTGCGGGCACGCCTACCAGTCCATGAGGTTCGTTGCCCCCAACGTCTTCCCCAGGGAGTGGGACTTTGAGGTCCTTAACGTGGTTGAGTTCCTCTACAGGATGCTGGAGGAGGGGAAGCTCAAGCTCAGCAAGAAGGTGATAGACCAGATAACCCTCCACGACTCTTGCCAGATTGGAAGGAGGGGAGGCGTCCTCAAGGAGCCAAGGGAGGTCTTGAAGCTCATAGCCGAGGAGTTCAAGGACTCTGTGGAGTTCCCTGAGAAGAACATCTGCTGTGGTGGCGGTGGGGGTGTTGTGGTGGAGCACGAGGCGGACTACCACAGGCAGAAGGCATTCCTCGCTAAGGCTGAGCTCTTTGATAAGGTTGGCGTTAAAAACGTCGCCTGCTACTGTGCGAACTGCATGCTCGCATTGGACAGGAGCTCCCGGGAGCTTAACAGGGACTACAGGTTCCTGAGCCTCGTAGACCTGGTCGCCGAAGCGATAGAGGAGGAAGGAGAATGAAGAGGGTTGTCGTTGACCCCGTAACGAGGATAGAGGGGCATCTCAGGATAGAGGCTGAGGTCAAAAACGGAGTGATCCAGAGAGCCTACAGCTCGGGAACCATGGTCAGGGGTATAGAGATAATCCTCAGGGGAAGGGACCCGAGGGAAGCCTGGGCTTTAGCCCAGAGGATATGCGGGGTCTGCACCACCGTTCACGCCTTCGCTTCCATAAGGGCTGTTGAGGACGCCCTTGGGATAAACGTTCCCGAGAACGCTTCCCTCATAAGGAAGCTGATGATAGGAACCCTCTTCGTCCACGACCACGTTGTTCACTTCTACCACCTCCACGCCCTGGACTGGGTGAACCCAGTTCAGGCTCTCAAGGCTGACCCTGAGAAGACCTCTGAGCTCGCGAGGAGGTACTCCGATTACGAGAAATCCACGCCCGGCTACTTCAGGGACGTTCAGAAGAAGGTCCTCCAGCAGGTTGAGAGGAAACAGCTCGGGATATTCAACAGGGGCTACTGGAACCATCCCGAGTACAAACTCCCCCCGGAGCTTAACCTCATGCTTTTAGCCCACTACCTTGATGCTCTGGACTGGCAGACGAGGATAGTCCAGGTTCACACGATCTTCGGAGGGAAGAACCCCCACCCCAACTTCGCGGTCGGGGGTATGCCCTCCCCGATAAACCCTGCCAGCGATACAGCGATAAACATGGACAGACTCGGAAGGGTAAGGACGCTCATAGAGGAGATGAACCACTTCGTAGAGAAGGTCTATCTGCCAGACCTAATAGCACTCGGGCAGTTCTACAGGGACTGGTTCTTCAAAGGAGAGGGGCTCGGGAACTTCCTCGTCCTCGGCGAGCCCGAGAGGGACTCTTACAGGGAAGGGAAGTGGTTCGTACCGCCTACCTTCATAGAAGGTAGGAACTTGAAAGAGCCTCAGGATGTTGATTATAAAGAGGT
>WFPN01000206.1 GCA_015487535.1 Aquificaceae bacterium | reverse complement strand
TTGGGTCCCCGTCGTAGTCTCCGTCGAGAACGGGCTTATCCGATGGATCGAGGGCGAGTATTGAAAGCCCCATCCCGTCTCTCACGTAAGCTGTAAGGGTAGAGTTAAATCTATAAAGGCCGGGGTTCACGTATATGATGTCAGACTCTCCGTTATTCTCCGCCTTGCTCAGGGCAGACTGGAACGAGCAGGGGAAGTCTATTGAGCAGGCATCCCCCAGATGGACGGGGGAAACGTAGAACGTATCACCCCGTGCTAAGCCAAGGCACACTAATCCCACGAGAAAACCTGTGAGAAGTTTAAGCATGGCTTACCTCCCTGGGTAAGAGATGGAGAATAAAAATCTCAAACCCTATAACGCTAACTGCAATTAACGTACCGAATCTAGAAAGGCCTTTAAGCAAGGAGTGAGCAAAATATTTAAACCTGGACTCTTAGTTCACGTGTAAAGAATGTTTACACTAACTGGGCCATGGCGGCACCGGTAACACTGGAAGCGAAGGTCTTTTGCTTTTTGTAAAGGTTGTTTACAGCAGATAAGATACTTTACACTTCCTCATCTTTATAGTTTTCCCTTATACGCATAACCTCATCTATATTTTCGAAGAACAGGTCTATCAGCTTGGGATCGAAGGCCTTTCCCTTTAAACTCTTCATATGTTCCACGGTCCTGTCGAGGGTCCAGGGTTCCTTATAAGGCCTCTTCGAGAGGAGGGCGTCGAACACATCAGCTATGGAGGTTATCCTGCCCCATAAACTTATCTCCTCACCCTTCTTACCATTGGGGTAGCCCGTTCCGTCCCACCTCTCGTGGTGGTCAAGTGCAACCAGGGCCGCCATCTGCAGAAGCTCGCTGGAGCTATCTTTGAGTATCTCGTACCCTATTACCGTGTGCCTCTTCATCACCTCCCACTCCCAATCGTTCAACCGCCCCTTCTTCAGCAGGATAGCGTCCGGGATGCCTATCTTCCCTATATCGTGCATGGGAGCAGCAAGCATAATGTTCTCACATACCTCTTTCTCAAGTCCCAGCTTCTCCCCCATCAGCTTTGCGTACAACCCTACCCGTATTATGTGGTTGAAGGTTTCGGGGTCCTTGTACTCGGCCGCGTGGGAAAGTCTCATTATAGCCTCCCTGTAAGCCTCCTTTACCTTCGCCTGAAGTAAGGAGTTCTCTATAGCTGAAGAGGCGTATCCCCCTAGGAGTGTAAACAGCTCAAGGTCCTCTTCGGAGAAGTTTCCCGAGAGCTTGTTCACAGCCTGAAACACGCCGAGGACGTTACCTTTCTTATCGAACATAGGAATGGCAAGTATATTCTGTGTTCTGTATCCCGTTTCCTTATCTACCTCAGGGTTGAACCTGGGATCCGCGTAAGCGTCCTTTACAACGAGGCTCTCGCCCCTCTGAGCTACCCAGCCCACCACGCCGCTGTCTGCGGGAACTCTTATCTCCTCCACACCGTGTGCGACCTTAGTCCAGAGTTCATTCTTCTCCCTGTCGAGGAGGAAGAGGCTGCACCTGTCCACCTCCAGGATGTCCCTTGCAAGATCTGAGAGCATCACGAGGAGCTTATCAACGTCCTGTTCCCTACTTATACGCTCAGCGGATGACAGGAGGAGCTTAATCCTACCGAGCTCGGACATAACTAAAATCTAACCCCGCTTATAATTAAATACCATGCAAAAGGTGAGAGTTGGCTGGAGCATAACCCATCAGGAGTTCACGATAACAGACTACTACTACTTCTCAATCCTCCAGAAAGAAGCCCAGAAGGTGGATATAGAGATAGATGAGGTTGATGACTGGAAGAGACTCGGAGAGTACGACACGATAGTCTTCAACTACCCTGAGATACCCTTCAACGAGGATGAGGTGAACGATGTGGAGAGATGGGTCTGGGAGGAGGGTAAGAAGGTTATACTGCTGGGTTATTACAAGAACGAGGATCACATAGCGGACACATGCAACACGCTTGCGAGAAGGTTCGGGATGGAACTGAACCCGGACGAGGTAACTGACGAGAAAAACAACCACAACGGGGACAAGTACTTTGTAGTTACATCGAAGATAAGGAGATACAACAAGAACGATAAGAACGAGGTCAACGTGGAGAAGATACTCCTTCCCTGCACAGCGTCGATAAAACCTATAATGCCCGACACCAAGATAGTTGCACGGGCGGAGGACACGGCCGTATCAAACCAGGACAACTACACTCTTTTGATAGCCGAGCAGATAGCTCCTCCCTCCGGAGGATACTTCTGTCTTGCGGGGACCTGCGTCTTCTGGGATAACTACTCTATAACGCTCTACGATAACCTGAACTTCTCCTTAAACCTCCTGAGGCACAAGCCCCCCCTGAAGGGGATGCCCGGAGGGGGAAAGCCGGTAAGGTTCGGGCTTTAATGTATTAGGAAGTAGATACCAACGTTGAAGTGATGGACCACGTTCCCATCGTAGTCTCCCGTCATAAATATCTTCCCCTTGTACTCTCCTAAAATGCCGAAGGTCGGGAAAAGGCTGTACTTAGCTCCCACTAGGAACTGAAGGCCCAGGTTCGTATCCTTGTTTGTCACGCTCCCTGACCTTTCCTTGAACCTGTTTATGGACCCTCCGAACCCTGTGAAAGCCCTGAGCTTGTCCCCAAGGGCAAACTCTACGGATGGGTTCAGTTCTAAGGCGTTGTAGATCACGGTACGGCTGCCGCTCATCTTGCTTCCGGTGGAAAGCTCTATCGAAGCTCCTGCGGTGAAGCCGGCCGTTGTCCCCGCACCCAAGTAGCCGTACACCGATAGGAATTCGTCGAGCGTCTTGTCAGGTTTGGAACCATCCACGCTGTCGTACTTTACCTTTACGAGGCCCGTCTTGACTCCGAACTCGCGGATTATGTCTCCCTCGAAGTACTGGGCGAAGCTGAAGGACGCTACGAGCGGTAGAGCGAGAAGGTATTTCCTCATGCTTTCTCCTCCTTTTGGTGCTCTCTTATAAGTAGAAGTTTATCACCCTTCCTGAGGACGTATGAGGTTCGCGGGAAGTAGATCACCCTGCCGTCCCTGACAACGCCCACTATCCTGTAGCCCTTGTGTTCCATCTTCCTCTCCGCCTCCCCTACGCTCATCTCCTCTTCCCAGTCCTTAACCTCCAACTCCATATGCTCAACTATGTGGTTGAGAAGATCACCGTAGAACTTCTGCTGAGCGAACTTGGATATTATCACCCCGAGCATCTCCCCACCTATGATTATGTAGTCCGCTATTCTCCTCCTCTTTATCAGCTTGGCGTTTTCCCTGAGAAGAAGCTCAAGCACGAGGATATCACTCTTGTTAAGGTCCTTTACCTGCATGCCCGTCAGTATTGTCCTGGCGTCTATCGAATCCTCCGAAAAGCCTGGGAGTTTCTCCGCGAGGATTATCACCATATAAGCCTTGTCCACTCCGGCATCCAGGAGAACATCCTCCCTTCCGAAGTCTCCCTTCTTGTAATAGAAGCCTCCGGCCTGGGGAACGTCCTGGGTGGTAACTAGAACTATGTCCCTCCCCAGCTCGCTCAGGTTCTCGATAACGACCTTTGCTGTCTCGTTCCATCCGCATATAACTATGTGGTTTTTCATGTCCTTAAAACTTATCATACCCAGCTTGAGCATCTGCACGTAGTTGAAGAAGCCCGCGCTTATCGTCGCTATGGACATGGAAAAAATGAAAAGCCCTCCCGCGCCCAGAAGCATCGCCAGGGTCCTGCCCTCCCACGTGATGGGCACTATGTCTCCGTAGCCAACGGTGGTCATGGTTATCACCACTAGGTAGAGAGCATCGAAGAGGCTCTTCACCTTGGGGTTCCCAGCCCCAGCTTCCAAGGAGTACATGATTATCAGGGCGGCGAGGAAGAAGAAGATGAAGAAGGAGAGCAGGAAGTAGAACTCGAAGGAGATACTCCTGAATATGAAGGTGAGAGCTTTAGCAAAGAACCTGTATCTGTAAGCTATCCTGAGGAGCCGCGCCCCTATCACGATGAAACGCAGAACCCTGAAGGGCTGGAAGTAGGGGATTATCGCTATAAGGTCTATGATGGAGAGGGGGTTCAGGATGTACTCGAGCTTCTTCTCCGCGAGGATGAACCTACCGCTGTACTCAAAGGCTATGACCACCGAAACGACAACTTCCAACTTCGAGATGAAGGGGTGGAGCTCGGAGTGAAAGCCCTTCAGTTCGTCGTATATGCCGAGGACCACGGAGAGCATGAGAACGCTGAAGGAGAAGCTCTGGTAGAGGATGAAGGTTCTGGAACGGTCGTTCTCGAGGATCTCGTAGAGTATGTGTCTGAGCATTCTCCAATAAGTATAATAGAAGCATGAGAGCGGTCATATCCGTTTACAGGAAGGAAGGTGTAGAGAAGCTCGCCAGGGCCCTCCAGAACCTCGGGTACGAGATACTCTCGACGGGAGGAACGGCAAAGTACCTGAGGGAACACGGAATAGAGACCCAGGAGATAGCCAAGGTAACGGGCTTCCCAGAGATACTGAACGGCAGGGTCAAGACACTCCACCCCGTCATACACGGAGGGATACTATACAGAGACTGGGTGGAGAAGGACAGGGAGGAGATAGAGGAGCTGGGTATCCTTCCCGTGGACGTCGTGGTCGTTAACCTTTACCCCTTTGAGGAGATGATGAAGGAGGATCTGGAAGAGGAAGAGCTCATGGAGTTCATAGATATAGGGGGGCCTTCCCTGATAAGGGCGGCGGCCAAGAACTACTTCAGGGTAGTAGTCCTCGTTGATCCAGAAGACTACGACTGGGTCATAGAGAAGCTCGACAGGGGAGAGCTGGACAAGAAGGACAGGGCGTATCTTGCCTGGAAAGCCTTCGCCCACACAGCCTACTACGACGGGGTTATATCCAACGCCCTGAAGAAGCTGTTCAACATAGAGGAGGAGAGTAAAGAGCTCAGTGTTCCCATGAGGCTCTCATCGAAGCTCAGGTACGGGGAGAACCCCCACCAGAGGGGAGTCCTCTACACAAACCCCCTAGAGGAACTCGGGGTGGCGAGGGCCCATGTGCTTCAGGGAAAGGAGATGTCCTTTAACAACTACCTCGACGCTGACTCGGCGGTAAGGATAGCTCTGGAGTTCCCAAACGACCCGGCCTGCGTGATAATCAAGCACAACAACCCCTGCGGGGTAGCCCTCGGAAAAGACCTGAAGGAGGCCTTCATCAAGGCAAAAGAGACCGATCCGGAGGCGGCTTTCGGAGGCATCGTGGCCTTCAACGACAGGGTCGATGTTGAACTCGCCAAGGAGCTAACCTCCATGTTCCTGGAGGTGGTGATAGCTCCGGAATACGACGAGAGGGCCCTGGAGGTCCTCTCCAGGAAAAAGAACCTGAGGGTTATAAGGTTCTTTGGGATGTCAAACTCTTTCGACATAAAGAAGGTCAGCGGGGGATTTCTGCTTCAGGATGAGGACACCCAGCTCTACGAGAAGCTCGAAACGGTCACGAGGAGGGAGCCTACAGAACGGGAGATGGAGGACCTCCTCTTCGCCTGGAAGGTCTGCAAGCACGTCAAGTCCAACGCCGTAGTGATAGCTAAGGACAGAAGGACATTAGGTATAGGGTCGGGTCAAGTATCGAGGGTGGACAGCCTCAGGTGTGCAATTCAGAAGGCCCAGAGATACGGATTCGATCTCAGTGGCGCGGTCCTCGCCTCGGAAGCTTTCTTCCCCTTCAGGGATTCGATAGACATAGCCCACGAGGCGGGCATAACAGCGGTTATACATCCCGGAGGCTCCATAAGGGATAAAGAGGTCTTCGAGGCCGCTGACGAGCACGGCATGGCGATGGTTATAACGGGGATGAGACACTTCAGGCACTGATGTTCGAGTTCCTCGTATGGCTCAGGGAAACGGATTCGACCCAGAAGATGCTCAAGGAGGGTAACTTTCCCTGCGGGACCGTTTTGGTTGCCGACAGACAAAAAGAGGGAAAAGGGAGAAAAGGAAGGAGGTGGGAGTCCCAGGAGGGAGGCTTATACTTTAGTTTCGTCCTATGCGAGGAGGATTTTAGCCGGCCTTTCCAGATACCTCTCGTCGTTGGTCTCGCCATATCCGACTTCCTGGATAGCCTCGGCCTCAGAACTATGGTAAAGTGGCCCAACGACGTTTACTCGAAAGGTAGAAAGATAGCGGGCATACTCGTGGAAAAGACAAGAGGCAGGATTATAGTGGGTATAGGGATCAACGTGAACCAGGCGAGCTTCCCCCCGGATATAGAGGACAGGGCAACCTCGATGTACATAGTTAGCGGCAGGAGATGGGACAGAAAGGAGGTTCTCCTTGGGGTTTTGGGAAAGCTCCAGGATTATCTAGAAGGGTATAAAAGGGAAGGCTTTAGGAAGTTTAAGGACAGAATAGAGGATAAGCTGCTCTTCAAAGGGGAGGAGGTCATAATCCTCTCCGAGGAGCCGGTGGTGGGCTTGCTCGAGGGTATAGACGAGGAGGGTTTTCTAATCCTGAGGACATCAAAGGGTTTAGAGAAGATAACCGCTGGGGATGTAAGCCTGAGACCGCACTTATGATAACAATCATTTACTCACAATAAACATCTGTTTACCTTGGTAGCTAAGGAGGTATTTCCATGCTGTTGAAGCCAAACGAAGTTCAGAAGGTAGCCAACATGTTTATGAACGCGGCCCACGAGGATGAGATCGAGCTGGTTAACAAGCTCTACGAGGCCCTGAAGGGCGGGAACAAGGAGGAGGCGGACAGGCTTATGGACGAGTTTATCCAGGACATAGAGGAGCACTTTTCTCTGGAAGAAGAGATGATGAGAGAGGCGGAGTTCTTCGCCTACCCGATGCACAAGGCAGAACACGACAACATGAGGAAGGAGGTGGCAAAGGTTTACGAGGAGTGGAAGAAGTCCAAAGACGCATCCTACGTTATCAAGTTCCTCGAGGAGGTATTCGCTCCCTGGATAAAACTTCACGTTGCAACGATGGACTCGGTTACCGCCATCCACATAGGCGACTGATGTAAAATTACCTCCCATGGATATAGACCCAAAGACACTAGAGAAGTGGGACAAAGAATATTTCTGGCACCCCTTCACCCAGATGAAGGTTTACAGGGAGGAGGAGAATATAATCTTCGAAAGGGGAGAGGGAGTTTACCTCTGGGATATATACGGGAGGAAGTATATAGACGCCGTATCCTCTCTATGGTGCAACGTTCACGGCCACAACCACCCCAAGCTCAACAACGCCGTAATGAAGCAACTATGCAAGGTGGCCCACACCACAACTCTCGGGAGTTCCAACGTCCCCGCTATTTTGCTCGCTAAGAGGCTCACCGAGATAGCTCCAGAGGGGTTAACAAAGGTCTTTTACTCGGAGGACGGAGCGGAGGCTGTGGAGATAGCCATAAAGATGGCCTACCACTACTGGAGAAACAGGGGGGAGGAGAGAAAGGTCTTCATAACGCTATCTGAAGCCTACCACGGGGACACGATAGGGGCGGTAAGCGTAGGGGGAATAGACCTGTTCCACGGTACGTACAGGGATCTACTCTTTGAAACGATAAGGCTGCCGTCACCTTACCTGTACTGCAAAAGGGAGTTCGGTGAACTGTCCGCG
>WFPN01000205.1 GCA_015487535.1 Aquificaceae bacterium | reverse complement strand
GCTCTCTTCATGTTTTTGAAGTATTATAAAGTCTAAATTAATAACCATGAACCAGAAGCTCGAGCTCGAGACCCTCTACGAGGTCAGCAAGGTCCTATCTGGGAGCTTGAACTTGGAGCAGACCGTTCCGTACGTGCTGAGGCTTCTAAAGAAGCTCCTCGGCTTCGAGAGGGTAACGCTAACCCTGTACGATCCTTCCACCGACCAGATAGTGGTGAGGGCCACCTCTTCCGGCAGCTTTCCGAAGGACGGGTTTAAGAAGGGAGAGGGTATAACGGGGAAGGTCTGGAAGCACGGCGTCCCCATAGTTGTGCCTGACATATCTCAAGAGCCCGAGTTCCTGAACAAGTTATGGAAGAGGAAGAACCTGAAAGGTAAGAAGATAGCCTTTATAGCCGTCCCTATAAAGACGGGGGGAAAGGTTGTCGGGGTTCTGAGCGTTGATAAGGAGATCTCTAAGAGAGAGTCCCTCGACGACTACACGAGGTTCCTCAACATGATAGCGACCCTCATAGCCAACGCCTTCTCTTTGGAGAGGAAGGTGGAGGAGGAGAAGAGGACTCTGGAGAACGAGAAGAGGGCCCTCGAGGCTGAGCTTAAGAGAGTGTACGAGGACCTTCACGTTGAGGGTATAGTGGGTAGGAGCAAGGAGATACTCGAGGTCTTAGATCTGATCCACAGGGTTGCTCCCACGAACGCTACTGTTCTCCTCAGGGGTGAGAGCGGTGTTGGTAAGGAGCTCTTCGCCAGGGCTATACACTTCCTGAGCCCAAGGGCGGACAAGCCTTTTGTAGCGGTAAACTGCGGGGCCATTCCCGAAAACCTCCTCGAGGCCGAGCTCTTCGGGTACGAGAAGGGGGCTTTCACAGGGGCTTACTCCTCAAAGAAGGGAAAGTTTGAACTCGCCCAGGGAGGGACCATCTTTCTGGACGAGATAGGAGAGCTTCCCCTACAACTCCAGGTGAAGCTCTTGAGGGTCCTTCAGGAAAAGGAGATAGAGAGGCTCGGCGGAACGAAGCCCGTAAAGGTGGATGTTAGGATAGTGGCGGCAACGAACAGGGATCTCGAAGCTATGGTAAGGGAGGGGAAGTTCAGGGAAGACCTCTACTACAGGCTGAGCGTCATTCCCATCTTCATACCCCCCCTCAGGGAGAGGAAGGAGGACATACCTGTACTTGTCCAGCACTTCTTGGAACGTTTCAAGAAGGAGTACAACAAGGAGGTTACAGTCTCCCCCGAGGTTATGGATGCATTCCTCAACTACGAGTGGAAGGGGAACGTGAGGGAGCTCCAGAACGTCCTCGAGAGGATGGTAATACTCGACAACGACGGTGTCCTTACCGTTGAGGATCTCCCCCGGGAGATAAGAGGCGGTCAGTCGGAGAGGCCAAGGTACGTTCCGGTTTCCACCAACGGGGAATCCATATGGGATGTGGAGAGAAGGCTGATAGAGGAAGCCCTTGAGGAGAGTGGCTTCGTCATAAAGGAGGCGGCGAAACGCCTGGGGATGACCCCAAGACAGGTGAGCTACAGGATAAAGAAGTACGGGATAAAATTACCGAGATGAACGAGAAGCCTTACCTAGCCAGGATAAGGATATACCCGATAAAAGGCTTGGATCCGGTTGAGGTGGAGTCAGTACGCACAACGCCCAGCGGGTCGTTGGAGCACGATAGGGAGTTCGCCCTCTTCGACGAAGAGGGTAATGTGATAAGCGGGAAGAGGGAGCGCAAGATCCACACGATAAGGAGCGAGGTGGATTTCGAAACCCAGATATTTCGTTTTGGATACGAAGGAAAGGTCTATGAGTTCTCCTTTGAAGAGACGAGAGCTGTGGAGGACTTCTTCTCCGAAGTTTTCGGATACAAGGTTTTTCTGAGGAGATCTGCCGAAGGATTCCCTGACGATAGGAAGGCACACGGCCCAACCCTCGTGAGCAGAGCTACCCTGCTCGAGGTGGCAGGCTGGTTCGATCTGAGCGAGGAGAACGTCCGCAGAAGGTTCAGGGCCAATCTGGAGATCGATGGTGTCCCTACCTTCTGGGAGGATTCACTCGTGGGTGAGGACTCCCCGAAGGAGTTTTACATAGGGGAGGTTCTCTTTGCGGGAGAGGGGATATCTAAGCGCTGCCCCGTTCCAACGAGGGATCCTGTTACTGGAGAAGAGCTTAAGGGTTTCGTGAAGACCTTCGTGGAGATGCGAAAGAGAACTCTGCCGGAGTGGTCTCCGAAGAGGAGGTTCGAGGACACCTTCTACAGGCTCTGTGTGAACACTAACGTCCTTAAAGGGGGCTTTCTTAGGGTCGGTGATGAGCTAAGACCTTTACACTGACCCCGGAGTACTTTAGGTCGGGCTCCTTCGAGTAGGGATCTACCCTGTCCGGAAGGAGGAAGTTGACGGGTTCTCCGAACTCCTTGGGATATCCGAACGGTGCGAAAATGTGGCCTCTCTTCACGTTGGAGAACCTCACTACCCTGACCACCTTCTTGGAACCCCTGCACAGAACCACCTCGTCCCCCTCCTCTATTCCGAGCTCCAGAGCATCCTCCGGATTCATGAGTACGAAGGGAGGTATCTCGCCCTTCAGGAGCTGGGGGCTCTTTCCCGTTTTAGTCATCGTGTGCCACTGGTTCTTAAGCCTGCCTGTAATTAGGACGAACTCTCCCCTCTCGGTAGCTACCTCGAACTTTGCGGGATGAAACCTCGCCCTTCCGCTTTCTGTGGGAAACCTCAGATCTCCGTAAAGCCATTTGCCACCCCACCTTGCGGGTAGCTTATCGTAAGAAAAGCCGCTTACATCGCACAGCCTCCCCTCAGTGGACCTTTTGAACTCCTCAAACACATCGGAGTTGGACCTGTAGGGGAAGAGTTGCTCGGCCCCCCATGAGCTTCGCCAGCTCGGTAAATATAAGCCAGTCAGGTTTCGACTCGCCGTAAGGCTCCTTGAACTTTTCACAGTAGGTTATCGTCCTGTCGGAGCCTGTCATGGTTCCCTCCTTCTCCCCGAGCTGGGCTGCGGGTAGTATCAGATTGGCGTACTCGCAGGTGTCGTTCCAGTAAGAGTCTTGTACTACGAGAAACACCCTCTCTAGAGCGCTGTGAACCTTGTCTAGGTTAGGAAGGGATACTGCCGGGTTAGTGCATACCACCCAGAGTAGTTTTATCCTATCTTCGAGTATCAGATCGACGGCTTCGGTTATAGTCGGGCCCGGTTCGGGCCTTATTCCCTCAACCCCCCAGAACCTCTCCATAAACATCCTATCCGAAGGGTTTCTCACATCCCTGTACCCCGGAAGGCCGTTGGACAGGTACCCGACCTCCCTTCCTCCCATAGCGTTCGGCTGTCCTGTGAGTGAAAAGGGGCACCCCTTTCCGTTGAGCCTTCCTGTCGCAAGATGCAGGTTTATCAGGGCCAGGTTCTTCATAGTTCCGTTCACGGACTGGTTCAGTCCCTGACACCAGAAGGAGATGAGCTTCTTGCTCTTGGCAAAGGCTTCGGCCACGAGGTATATGTCCTCCTCTCTCACCTCACATACGCTCGCCGCCACCTCGGGGGGAAACTTCCTCGCCTGCTCCAGGGCCTCCTCGAACCCTTCCGTGTGTTTCTCGATGAACTCGAAGTCTAGCCATCCCTCCC
>WFPN01000204.1 GCA_015487535.1 Aquificaceae bacterium | reverse complement strand
CAACAGGACCATAGAGCTATGGAGATAGGGGGGATAGATTTCGGGGCATTCGAGGCCTTTCTGAAGGAGAGGAAGAAGGAGGTAAAGGGCCCTGAAGACTTTGCACAGGCTCTGAATGAATTCGTTCAGTGGGTTAACTCCCAGCAGAAGCAGGCCAAGGAGGTCCGTGAGGCGGTCCTCAGAGGCGAGGACATCCCCCTCCACAGGATGGTGATCGAGTTCGAGAAGGCTGGGCTGGCTTTGAACCTTCTGATCGAAGTCCGAAACAGGCTCTTAGAGGGCTACCAGGAGCTTCTGAGGATGCAGGTCTGATATGGCTGACATCAACGAGACACTAAAGAACCTTCAGGAGAGATTTTCAGCCCTACCTCTCACACAGAAGCTCCTTGTAATCGGTCTTCCCGCGGTAGTTGTCTCACTGCTGATAACAGTCCTTATCTACACCTTCCAGCCCGATTACGCGGTCCTCTATGGGAACCTGAGCCCGGAGGACATGAACGCGGTCCTAACAGAACTCGACAAGGAGGGGATCAAATACAAGGTGGGCAGGGACGGAAGGTCCATACTCGTTCCCGAAGATCAGGTGAGGGACATAAGGCTCAAGCTGGCCGCGAAGGGAATACCCAACAAGGGAGTGATAGGATACGAACTCTTCGACAAGAGCACCATAGGGCTGTCCGAGTTTCAGCAGAGGGTGAACTTCAAGAGGGCTATAGAGGGGGAGCTTGTAAGGACGATCCTCAGGTTCAGGAACATAGAGGACGCGAGGGTTCACATAGCTCTCCCCGAGAGGTCTATCTTCCTCAGGGACGAGAGGGAACCGAGTGCCTCCGTCTTTATAAAGCTAAAGCCCGGGGCTGAGATACATCCCGACCAGGTGAAGGCGATAAGGAACCTGGTGGCCGCGAGCGTTGAGGATCTCAAGCCCGAGAACGTGGTTGTCATAGACGACAGGGGAAGGAACCTGACCGCCATGCTGGAGGACGAGGGTGAGGAGGCGGTCTCCGCTAAACAGCTCAAGATAAAGAAGGAGATAGAGAAGGACATAGAGAAGAAGATCCAGACCGCCCTCGAGGAGGCACTCGGATACGGGAACGTGAAGGTTCGCGTCTCGGTGGAGCTGGACTTCTCCAAGGTCCAGAGGAAAGAGGAGATCTACGACCCCGATATGACCGCGGTGGTGAGCGAGCAGAAGAAGAAGGAAAAGACCACCGGCGTTCCCGTAGGGGGCGTTCCTGGAGCGGAGGCCAACATACCTCCAGGGACAGGAGCGGTAGCCGGGCAGACCGGAGCTATAACCGAGAGGAAGGAGACCATAACCAACTACGAGGTCAGCAAGAAGGAGATAGTTTCGGTGGACCCAACCCTCAGGATAAAGAGGCTCAGCATAGGGGTTATAGTGAACAAGGAGCTTAAAGACATAGATGAGGAGAGTGTAAGGAAGATAGTCTCCGCTGCAGCGGGCCTCGATCCAAAGAGGGGGGACACCCTTTCGGTGGTGGCGATACCCTTCAAGCGTCCAGCTGCAGGCCTTCCCGCCGCTCCCGAGGTTCCCCTGTGGAAGAAGCTACTCGTTCCGGTTCTCGTAGGATCAGTTCTAACAGTTCTTCTCCTCTTCGGACTCCTTAGGTTCCTCAGGAGAAGAGCTCCTGCCCCTGTCCCCGCTCCCGCACCCGCTGAGGAGATACCCACCATCACCGGAGCAGAGGTTCTGAGAGAGAAGGCCAAGGAGCTTGAGGTGGTAAAGACTGTGGTGGAGGTTGCCAGAAAGGAGCCCAAGAAGGTTGCTGCCCTTATAAAGACTTGGCTGAGGGAGGAGTGATCACCTCCGCCTGCTTATGGCGACCTTCTCGACAGGGATAGGGTACTCGTTGCTAAAACACGCGTCGCAGAAGTTCTCTCTGTCCTTCACGCAGCTTCTGAGACCTTCCAGGGAGAGATATTTGAGAGAGTCCACTCCTATGAACTCCTTGATATCCTCCAGGCTCATCCTGTTGGCTATGAGCTCTTCCCTCGTGGGTGTGTCTATACCGTAGTAGCATGGTCCTACCACCGGGGGGGAGGCTATCCTCATGTGGATCTCCTTGGCTCCCGCACGCCTGAGCATGTTCACTATCCTCTTGGAGGTCGTTCCCCTCACCAGAGAGTCGTCTATCACTATAACCCTCTTTCCCTCGAGGACCGCCCTGTTGGGGCTTAGCTTCATCAGGACCCTGAGGTTCCTGAGCTCCTGCGTAGGTTCTATGAAGCTCCTTCCTACATAGTGGTTCCTTATAAGCCCCATCTCGAAGGGCATATTCTTCTCCTGTGCATAGCCCATCGCAGGGACCACC
Organism: Aquificaceae bacterium; assembly: GCA_015487535.1. GTDB lineage: Bacteria > Aquificota > Aquificia > Aquificales > Aquificaceae > Hydrogenivirga. The sequence continues at coordinate 1,408 of WFPN01000204.1, read as the reverse complement.
CCGGAGTCTGGAACGGGGATGACCACGTCCGCCTCCACCTCGTCTTCCCTAGCGAGCTGCCTGCCGAGCTCCTTCCTTACCTTGTAAGCCCACTCCCCGAATATGAAGCTGTCTGGCCTGGAGAAGTAAACGAACTCGAATATGCACTGGGCCCTCTTCTTCTGTTCGAAGGGAAAGTAACTCCTTATCCCTGCCTCATCGACGATGAGTATCTCTCCGGGCTTTACCTCCCTCCAGAGTTCTCCCTCTACCGTTTCAAAGGCGCAGCTTTCGGAAGCGAAAAGGAGGGCGTTCCCCTTTCTTCCCACAGCCAAAGGCCTGAAACCGAAGGGATCCCTTCCGGCGATGAGCTTGTCCCCAACTATCATTAGGAAACTGTAGGCCCCCTCCACCCTGGTGAGCGCGTAAAAGAGCCTGGGCAGTAGATCCTTGTCCCTCGGATGTATCTCGGTCCCCTCTGGTATAAAGGCCTCTCCTGAGTCAAGGAGCGCGAGGAAGAGTTCCGTGTCCGAGCTGTAACTGAACTCAACACCTCTGGACTCGAGCTCGCCCCTCAGGCTGAGGTAGTTAACCAGGTTCCCGTTGTGGACTATCGCCACCTCACCCAGATCGGTTCTCCTAACTATGGGCTGGGCGTTTGCCGCTCCCGAGTCTCCCGCGGTGGAGTACCTCACGTGGGCTATAGCTATATCACCTTTCAGATAGTTCAAGTCCTCCTGCTTTATAGCCTCCAATACCCTCCCAGACCTCTTTACAGTTCTTATCTCCTTTCCGTCCGAGGAGCTTATCCCAACGCTCTCCTGACCTCTATGTTGGAGGGAGTATATCTCCAAAAAGGCGTACTGTGAGGCGTAGGAACTGCCCCAAACACCAGCTATCCCGCACATACCAGCAGTATTAATATAGCCTAAGCTATCTGAGCTGGACAGATGGACTTCCCAGCCTTCCCTTCAGGACAAGTCTGCCAAGGTCTCCCCTAAAGACGGCGTTTATCTCAGAGTCCTCGAGCCTGCTCGGATTTAACTTCAAGCTCCCTCCTCCCCGGAGCTTCATGCCGCTGTACTCAACGTTCCCATCGAACCTATCCCCCTTGAACTCGAGATCTACCTTATCAACCTTTATACCCTTTAGATCTAAATTCTCGAGGGATACTCTGCCAAAGAGCCTGCTCTCTTCAAGTCTGACGTTTCCGTCCACCTTCCCCGCCATCTCCAGACACTCGAAGCCTTTAGCCTCTGCGGATAGATCGCCAAGCAGAGATACGTGTCCCTTCAAGTACCCCTCTCCGCATACCGCTAAAACCCCCAGGCCGGCCGGCTTGAGATATACACCGAGGCTGTCGAGTCTGCTTACAAGCTCGTTCTTGAAGAAGACTCTAACCTTTTCGAACTCAACTCTAAATGTGCCT
>WFPN01000203.1 GCA_015487535.1 Aquificaceae bacterium | reverse complement strand
CCCTCTGGCGAGCCTCACGGCAGACATCGTGGCCTCGGTTCCCGAATTAACGAACCTGACCTTCTCTACTGAGGGGACCATCTCCACCACCAGATGGGCGAGCCTAACCTCGTGGGGGTTCGTAAGACCGAAGGAGAGCCCCTTCTCAACCTCCTCTCTCACAGCCTTGACCACCTTGGGATGGGCATGACCGAGGATAAGCGGTCCCCAGGAGGCGAGGAAGTCTATGTACTCGTTTCCGTCGGCATCCCAGACCCTGCAACCTCTACCCTTCACTAGGGCTATGGGGCTGCCCCCAACGGCCTTGAAGGCACGAACTGGGCTGTTCACTCCTCCAGGTAGAACTTCTAGGGCTTCTTCCATAAGCTTTCTGTTGTTCATCGCAACTAAAATTATAAACTCTGAGGGGAGCTCCGAAACTTATAATTATTGAAAATGCGTTTAATTGCCCTACTTCTGGGAGGGATTATTCTCTTCGGCTGCACACCCACCGTCAAAAAGGTTGCCTTCCACAGGTCCAAGGATGGGGTGGTTGTAGTAAAGAGGGGAAGCCTATCGCTCAGCTCCGAGGAGAGGAGTTTCATAAGCAGGGAGGCTGAGAAGTTCGGCATAGAGATCCCGGAGAGGAAGGAGATAGAGAAGTTTCTCAGGCTGTACCTGAGGGACAGGAGAAGTCTCAGGATAGCCCTGAAGAGGGCAAACCTGTACGCTCCCTATATAAAGCCCATTCTAAAAGAGTACGGGCTACCCGAGGAGCTCGCCCTGCTTCCGCTGGTCGAGAGCGGCTTTAATCCCTTCGCCGTTTCACCCTCCGGAGCGGCAGGGATATGGCAGCTCATGCCCCAGACGGCGAGGCGCTTTGGTCTCAGGGTCGATAAGAACGTGGACGAGAGGTTCGACCTGATAAAGTCCACGCACGCAGCCGCCAGGTATCTGAGGGAGCTTCACGAAAGGTTCGGAAGCTGGGAGCTCGTCCTTGCCGCCTACAACTGCGGTGAGGGCTGCGTTCAGAGGAGGACCGGGAGCGGCGACTTCTGGAAGACAAAGTGGGCCCTGCCGGAGCAGACTAGGAAGTACGTTCCCATGTTCTTCGCCACCCTCTTAATAGCTAGGTCTCCCGAAAAGTACGGCTTGAAAGTTGATGTGAACAATCTCTTCGTGGACAGGAGGGTTGCAGATAGGAGATACTCCGTAAAGGAGTTCGTAAGAGAGGCTGGCATCAGAGAGAGCACTTTCAGAGACCTGAACCCCCATATAAGGGGAAGGTTCATACCCGCCGGTGTTTACGTGTACGTTCCGAAAGCCACCTCCTCCAACATTTACGCCAAACAGGTAAAAGAAAGAACATACCAACGCACCAGGGAGGTAAAGGTCAGTGTAGCTAAAGCCAAGACAAAGCTAATTAACAGGACCAAGGCCCATAAAAAGATCAAGCTGGCCAAGGCGGAGAAGAAGAAGACAGAAGCGGTTAGGAGGAAAGTCAGCAAGAAGACAACTGGGGTAAGGGTAGCTAAAGTGAGCAAGAAAACAAGAAGTGATAGGAAATATGTAGAGGTCAGCAAGGGCAAGGTCAAAAAGGGCCAGGGCGTTAAGGTCAAAAGGCCCAAGGTTAGAACCGCCAAAGCCGGCAAGCCTGCGAAAAAAATTAGCAGAAAACATACCAAAACCCCCATTAAGAAGAGGGTTGTTGCGAGCCAAAGGAGAGCCCTCCAGCCAAAACCGAGGGAGAAATCTAAGGTAGTGAAGGCAGAAAGCAAAACCCAAGAGTTTGCTCCCAAGCTGATAATAAGGTCTGATGAGGGAGAGCAGGTAAAGATCCTCCACAGAAAGACCAAGGTGGTCAAACTCGAGAACGGGGCACTCCTATATATTAAAGAGTGATGGAGTGCTTCATCCTCGCCGGGGGTCAGAGCAGGAGGTTTGGAGAGGACAAGCTGCTCTTTAAGATAAGGGGTATCAAGACGATAGAGCGCGTGATAAGAACCGCAAGGGAGGTCTGCTCGAAGATATACGTGGTTGCGAAGGATAGGAAGAAGTTCAGGGATCTGGGCGTCGAGGTTATCGAGGACGTCCTCCCCGACCAGGCTCCGATAGTAGGTCTATACACGGCGCTCCAGATGAGCCCGGAAGACAGGATCATGATCCTGAGCGGGGACCTGCCGCTTATAAAGCCCGAGGTGCTCAAACTCCTGATCGAAGAGTACGAAGAGCCGGCAACCGTCCTGTACTCCGATGGGAAACTCCATCCACTGATAGGCATATACTCCCGTTCCTTACTGCCCGCCCTTGAAGATTACATGAAGCTGGGGAAGAGAAGTTTAGTGGGCTTCCTGGAACAGGTCAAGTACAAGGTTGTGAACGAGGAGGACCTGAGGAGGGTCGATCCGGATCTCAGCTCACTTATGAACATGAACACTAAGGAGGATCTCGAAAGGATAATGGAGAGGATAGGATGAACCTCAAAAAGATACTCAGGGTAAAGAAGATAGAGGAGAGAGAAAGGGCAAGGAGGCTGAAGGAGATAGAGGAGGAGATCGAGAGGCTTTTAAGGGAGAAGAGGAGGTACGAAGAGGAGCTCGAAGCCTGCAAGAGAACGATAACGGAGTCCAGGAACGCTCTCGGGCTAATATTCAAGCAGCGGGCCTTTGTGAGCCGCATACAGGAGATAGAGGAAAAGATAAGGGAACTGGAGAGGCTCAGGGAGGAGGAGGCGGAGAGTTTAAAAGATCTAAAGAGGGAAGAAAAGGCTGTGAAGATACTCAAGGATAAGCTGAGCTACGAGGACTACGCAAGGTCTCTTAAGAGGGATTTTCTACAGCTGGGCTTTATCCATCTGATCAAGAAAGGGCTGAAGATAATCCTTCTCCTCTCTCTTACTGTTTACGCTGAGAGTGCGGTGCAGAAGAAGCTCAGCGAGGAGGAGGCTAAAAAGGAGGGCGAGAGACTGAAGGAGGTGGAACGGGTTATAGACGAAAAGCTCAGGAAGCTGATAGAGGAGAGGAAGAAGCTCGAGGCCCTGAGAAGGAGGCCCCTTACCGAGGAGGAGGAGAAGGAGGTAAGGAAGCTGATAAAGATAGTTAGCAAGACACCCTCGGACGAGGCCGGAGCCATACTTAACGAGGTCAAGCCGCGTATAGCTGCCGAGATACTGATAAGGCTAAAGGAACGCCAGGCTGGTCAGATACTGGCCGCTATGGACCCCAAGAAGGCAGCCAAGGTAACGGAGATAATAATGAGCTGGAGGAAGAAGAGTGCACAGAAGAGATAAGCTCAGCCCCTTTATAGTCATGGACATACTCGCCGAGGCCCAGAGGTACAAGGACGTAATTCATCTCGAGATAGGGGAACCCGACCTAGACCCATCACCGAAGGTGATAGAGGCCCTTGAGAGGGCTGTAAGGGACAGGAAGTACTTCTATACACCCTCCCTCGGTCTTACGGAGCTTAGGGAGAAGGTGGCAGAATTTTACCAGAAGAAGTACGGCGTGAACGTCTCCCCCGAGAGGGTGGCGATAACTACCGGCACATCTGGTGCCTTCCTCGTGGCGTACGCCGTAACCCTTAACTCCGGAGACAGGATAGCCCTTGCAGACCCCTCCTACCCGTGTTACAAAAACTTCGCCCATCTGCTAGACATCGAGCCAGAGTTCATCCCGGTCTCCAAGGAGACAGATTACGAGGTAAGGCCTGAGATGCTAAAGGGGAGGGATATAAAGGCCATACACATATCCTCACCCTCTAACCCGACAGGCACGCTGTACTCAGAGAAGACCCTAAAAGAGCTAGCAGATTACTGCGAGAGGGAGGGAGTGTATCTTATATCCGACGAGATCTACCACGGCCTGGTTTACGAGGGCAGAGAACGAACCGCCCTGGAGTTCTCAGATAGGGCGATAGTCATAAACGGCTTCTCCAAGTACTTCTGTATGCCGGGTTTTAGGATAGGCTGGATGGTGCTCCCGGAGGACCTCGTGAGAAGCGCGGAGATAGTTATCCAGAACGTATTCATATCCGCTCCCACCCTCAGCCAGTACGCCGCCCTGGAGGCCTTCGATTACGATTACCTGGAGAAGGTAAGGGAAACCTTCAACAGGAGGAGGAAGGTCCTGTACGAAGGCCTAAAGGATGTATTCGATATTGACGCCCCGCCAAAAGGGGCATTCTACATATGGGCGAACATATCCAGATACTCGAAGGACTCCTACAAGTTCTCCCTGGATCTTCTTAGAGAGGCCAGGGTGGCCGTAACGCCGGGAGTGGACTTTGGGAAAAACAGGACTGGGGAGTACGTGAGGTTCGCCTACACCAAAGAGGAGAGCCTTTTAAGGGAAGGCATAGAGAGGATCAGGAACTTCCTGAAAGGTTAAGGTAGATATCCCTTAAAGTCTCTGTAGGTAGATTTTCTAAGGCCACGAGGACTGTCTTCCTGACCCCTTCCAAATCACATCTCTCAAGCAACCCGGTAATCCTCCTGTACCTTATCGGGCTCCAGAACTTAAGGGCTTCGAGGAGCGGTCCGAGTTTATCGGAATTCACCCTCAGCGAGTATAGGGAATAGACCTTAGCTAGGAAGAGGAGCCTCCTCCTTTCGTCCCTGAGCCTTATCTCGTCCTCGACCGGGTAGTGGGGATAGCGTCTTAAGACCTCGAGGGCGAAGAGGCCCTTCCCGAGGCCTCTGTAGAGCTTACCATAAGGGTCAATGTAGGTTTTCGTTCTAGAGACCCCGCAGGATGGAGACTTGCTCTTCAGCACAAAGCCGTCCACCTGTGGCAGTGAGCGGAGGAAGTTATCGGAGAAGCTCTCCATTCGCTGAGTTAAATCCAAGGAGGTTGAGGGTTGCGAGAGTCTGGGTTTGCCCTCCTCTATGTAAACTACTATCTTGTCCCGCGGCACGCCGAGGCCTATGGAGACCTCAGGGCAGACAGGGATAACCTCACACATACTTGAAAGCTCTAAAACGAACTCATCTTCAGCTGATCCCCCATCGTACCTGACCCTTTCACCGAGCAGACAGGCGCTCACCACCAGACGTGGCTTAACGGGCCGCATACTCCCTCTCCACCGATAGAACGATATCCTTTAAGGCCTCCATAAATGTGGGGTGGGTTCTGAGGGTAGGTATCCTCCTGTAATCCTCTATTCCCAAGCTCCTGGCAAGACTTCCGTACTGGATGTCGAGTTCGTAGAGGGTCTCCGAGTGCTCGGATACAAAAGATACAGGTATTACCGCGAGCTTCTTGACTCCCTCTTTAGCGAGATCCTCTATAAGCCTGTCCGTCATCGGTTCGAGCCACTTTATAGGTCCTACCTTGCTCTGGTATCCAAGACGGTAGGGAACGTTGGGGAAGTGCTCCATTATCAGCTCTACGGTCCTCTCGGTCTGTTCCTTGTAAGGGTCCCCCTCCTCTATAACGTACAGAGGCAGGCTGTGGGCGGAGAAGAGGAAGAAGTAATCCTTCCAGTTTCCGAGGTTATCTTTTATGTTCTCCACCATAGCCCTTATGTACAGGGGATGGTCGTGGTAGTCCTTTACCCTAAGAATGGGGACTTCTGGGTAGTTCCCTACTCTATACACCCGCTCGAACTCCCTGAAGGAGGACCCCGTTGTTGTGGTGCTGAACTGGGGATACATGGGAAGGAGGATTATCCTCTCTATCTTCTCTTTAAACAGCTCTTCGAGGGCTTCTTTTGTGAAGGGATGCCAGTACCTCATCGCGACCACGACCCTGTACCTATCCCCCAGAAGTTCCTGGAGTTTTCTCGCCTGCTCGAGGGTCTGTTCCTTTTGTGGGGACTTACCTCCCATCAGTTCGTAGTAGTGCCTCGTCTTTTTAGCCCTTACCTTTGAAATAAGCCAGGCGACGGGTTTTTGGATGGGCCTTGGGATCCTGATTATGTCGTGGTCCGAGAAGAGGTTGTATAGAAAAGGTTGTACCGCATCGAGGCTGTCCGGACCACCCATTGAGAGGAGAACGACTCCCGTTTTTCCCATAGCAGTCTAATAAGTTAAAACTTTACCTTCCCGAAATTCTGGCACGATTCTTGCAACGTTTTCTGCAGGAGGAAGGAAGATGAAGGTGGTGATAATCGGAAACGGGATAGCGGGAACGGCGCTCGTTGAGGAGATACTTCAGCATGCGAACGGAAAGGACATAAGGCTCCAGGTCTTCGGAGACGAGAAGTACATCGGCTACAACAGGATACTGATAACGGACGTCCTCGCCGGCAGGAAGACCATGAGCGAGATCTACATCAAGAGATGGCAGTGGTACGAGGAGAGGGGTGTAAGGCTGGAGGTCGGCAGGCGCGTCGATAGGCTCTTCCCAAAGAAGAAGCTCCTTGTAACAGAGGACGGGGACATCTTCAGATACGATAAGGCGATAATAGCGACCGGCAGCAAGCCCTTTATACCACCCTCCATAAAAGGAACAGACAAGAAGGGTGTATTTACATACAGAACGGCCGGAGATGTTTTCAAGATACTCGACTACGCGAGGATCTCCGAGAGGGCCGTGGTCATAGGCGGTGGACTGCTCGGACTAGAAGTTGCAAAAGCTCTCAGGGACATAGGTTTGGAAGTCTATCTTGTTCACATTCTCGACACGCTCATGGAGCAGCAGCTCGACAAGACAGCCAGTGATCTGCTCAAGAGAGACCTCGAAAAGATGGGTATAAAGGTCCTCCTGGAGAAGAACACGAAGGAGATACTGGGAGATAGGAAAGCCGAGGGTGTGAGGTTTGCGGACGGAGAGGAGCTACCCGCAGACTTTGTGGTGATAGCGACAGGTATAAGGCCCAACGCCGATGTGGGGATAAACTCCGGTCTGAAGGTGAACAGGGGGATAGTGGTGGACGACTATATGGAGACCTCCGCGAGCGACGTCTATGCTGTGGGCGAGTGCATAGAGCACAGGGGAAGGACCTACGGGCTCGTAGCTCCAATAATGGAGCAGGTCAAGGTCTGTGCCCACAACGTGGTTCACGGAAACGAGAAGAAGTACGAAGGTTCCATAACCTACGCCATGCTCAAGGTGGCGGGGATAAACCTGTTCTCCGCAGGTCAGTTCTTGGAAAAGGAAGGGGACGAGGTCATATCCTTCCTCGACAACGGGAAGGGAGTGTACAGGAAGGCGGTGGTCAGGAATGACAAAATTGTAGGTACAATTTTGTACGGCGACATTAAAGGGAACAATTACTTACTGGATCTTATAAAAAGTGGGAAGGAGATAACGGAGGAGAGACCCTTCTTCCTGATAAAACACATAGTTCCCAAGGAGATAACGGAGGTAGAGGAGCTAAAGGACACGGATATAGTCTGCAACTGCAACGCGGTAACCAAGGGAGAGATCGTAAAGTGCATACAGGAAGGCTGCAGGACCCTCGAGGAGATCCAGCAGAAGACGAAGGCCTCCACCTCCTGCGGCAGCTGTCAGGAGCTTGTGGAACAGATACTCAGGCAGTTCGTAAAGGAAAAGCCCACGAGGGTAAACAAGATAGAGGTGATAAAGAAGGAGCTCCATCCCTTCGACCCAGAGTTCAAGGAGAGGATGAATAGGTACTTCGAGGACGGAAACTGGGAAAGCATCCCTGAGGAGGACAGGGACGTCCGTCTCAAGTGGTACGGGATCTTCTACAGGAAAGCTACTCCCGGCTACTTCATGGTAAGGATAAGGGTTCCCAACGGGAGGCTCACCTACGAGCAGGCCAGGGTTGTATCCCATCTCTCGGAGAAGTTCTGCAGGGGCGAGGTGGAGATAACCTCACGCCAGCAGCTCCAGATAAGGTGGATAGAGCTAAAGAACATACCCGAGATCTTAGAAGCTCTCAACAGTGTAGGGCTCTCAACCCTTCAGACCGGTATGGACAACATAAGGAACGTCACGGGTGACCCCCTTACCGGGCTCGCCGAAGACTCTCTCATAGATACCCTAAGGCTCTCTCAGGAGATAACCAAGGTGTTCCTCGGTAAGAAGAGGTACGCCGATATGCCTAGGAAGTTCAACGTTGCAGTTTTAGGTTCCCAGACGGATTCCATAAACGCCCAGTTCAACGATATATGTCTATACCTCGCTGAGAGGGAGGGAAAGCTGGGCTTCAACCTATACCTCGGGGGGAAGATAGGTTCCGGAGGACCCGTCAAGGCAATAGATATGGACGTGTTCATAGAGCCCTACGAGGCTCCCGATCTTTGCAGAGTGATCTTCGACATCTACTCCACATTCGGAAACAGGGATAACAGATCCAAAAACAGGCTCTTCTTCCTACTCCAGGAGTGGGGAGTGGACAGGTTGAGGGAAGAGATAGAGCAGAGGCTCTACAAGCCACTTCCCTCGAAGGGCGAAGATCTGGTAAACAGATGGGGAGAGAGGGAAGGCGTTATAAACCTCAGAAACGGAACCTTTGCAGTCTCCGCAATAGTTCCTGCCGGCAAGATAAAGGCGAAAGATCTCAGGACAGCGGCGGAGCTTGCGAGGAAATATGGAAGCAGGGAGCTCAGACTCAGCGTATATCAGAACCTTTACATACCCAACGTTCCCGAGGAGAACCTCGATGCACTCCTCTCGGAGGAGTTCTTCCAAAGGTATCCGACCGTCAGCTCCCCGTTCATGACGCATCTTATAGCCTGCGCCGGAAGCGACACATGCGGTTTTGGGGTCATACCCAACAAGAGCGACGCGGTGAGGGTAGCCAATTACCTGTCCCAGAAGATAAAGCTCGACACACCCATAAGGATGCACTGGTCTGCATGTGCCAAGGGCTGCGGCCAGCACGGGTGCGGAGATATAGGCTTCGTGGGAACCAAGACCAAGATAGGCGGCGAGGCCGTTCTTGCGGTGGACATATTCGCAGGAGGCTCCACCTCCCTCGAAGGCTTCAAGGTGGTACAGGGACTTCCTCTGGACAAGGCCGAGGAGGCTACAGAGCTCCTCGTCCAATACTACCTAGAGAACAGGCTGGATGGGGAGAGCTTTGCCCAGTTCGCGCACAGGGTCGGTCCTGAGAACCTCAGGGCCGTTCTCATAAATCTCTTACAGGAGGTGGAGCATGGGGTACGTTAAACCCGAAACCGTAGTGGAGCAGATGATCCAAGCGGGAGCCTACAAGGCAGGCCTGTCCGCGAAGGACCTTCTGATAAGGGGTTTCCTGGCGGGAGCCTTGCTGGGCTACGCGGTTACAGTGGCCTTCTCAGCCATAGCCCAGTCGGAGATGAGGATCGTGGGCTCTCTAGTATTTCCCCTCGGGTTCGTGATGATAGTCCTCCTTGGGCTTGAGCTCGTTACCGGCAACTTCGCCCTCATCCCGGTAGCCCTGCTGGAAAGGAGGGCGACTTTCGGCCGTATGATCTACAACTGGGTGTGGGTTTACATCGGTCATCTCTTAGGAACTGCCTTCTACGGGTACATGTTCTACCTCGCCTCCACCAAGATGGGTACCGTTCCGGACCCGACGGTGGGCAAGATGATAGCTAAGGTGGCCGAGGCGAACACCTTGGGGTACGCCAAGCTGGGATTCGTGGACGGATGGACCTTGGCGATAGTGAAGGCTATCCTATGCAACTGGATGGTGACCCTCGGAGCCGTGATGGCGATGACGGCTCAGCACGTTATCGGGAAGATCGCAGCCATGTGGCTTCCCATACTAACCTTCTTTGCCCTCGGCTTCGAGCACGCGGTGGTGAACATGTTCCTGATGCCCACAGGCATGTTCTTCGGTGCTGATATAGGCCTTTACGAGTGGTGGGTCTGGAACCAGATACCCGTCACCATCGGGAACATAATCGGCGGCCTGACCTTTACAGGACTGGCCCTCTACTTCACCCACAGGAAGAGGGAAGAGATGAATAGAACCGAAGTCGTGGAAGAGGCAGCCTGACATGGGAAAGGTGTATCTGGTAGGTGGGGGTCCTGGGGACCCCGAGCTCCTTACACTAAAGGCTTACAGAATTCTTAGGGAAGCGGACGTTGTTCTCTACGACGCCCTCGTGGGCAGAGAGATCCTTGAGATCACAAAGCCAAACTGTGTGAGGATATACGTGGGAAAGAGGGACGGAAAACACTCCCTACCACAGGAGGAGATAAACGAACTCCTCCTGAGATTTGCCAAGGCGTACGACAAGGTGGTAAGGCTGAAAGGAGGAGACCCCTTCGTATTCGGAAGAGGGGGTGAGGAGCTACTCTATCTGAAGGAAAGGGGGGTAGAGGTGGAGGTAGTCCCGGGGGTGACCTCGGCTGTCGCTGCCCCCTCCTCCTCGTTCATCCCCGTAACACACCGGGGAGTGGCCTCTTCCTTTGCCGTAGTAACTGGCCACCCCAACAGGGACATAAATTGGTCCGACTTTGCGAAGGTGGACACCATCGTCATCCTCATGGGGGTGAAGAGCAGACAAAAGATAGCCGAGGCCCTTGTAGAGGCTGGGAGGGATCCGGAAGAGCCGGTAGCCTTCGTAGAGAAGGCGACCACACCCGATCAGAGGGAGATCTTTACCACACTGGGCGAGCTTATGGAGAACCCTCCGGAGGTGAATACCCCGGCGGTCATGGTGGTCGGGAAAGTTGTCGATATAGGTCAGAAAGTCCTTGAGGAGACCTGTGCATTGGGTAAACTCTAAACAATGGACACCATCGCGAGAGCTTTTAAAAAGCTCACCAAGCTCAGGGAAAATCTGCAGGATCTGACGGAGGAAGAAGCATACGAGATCTTCAAGAGGATCCTCGAAGGAAAGCTCTCCGAGGTAAAGATCTCGGCTTTCCTCACAGCCATGAGGATAAAGGGTGAGACCCACGAGGAACTCTTAGGAGTCAAAAAAGCTATAGAAGAGGGCATGAACCGACCAAGAAGACGGGAGGGAGCCCTCGATCTTGCTCTCAACTACGACGGCAAGGACAGGACCATATACATACTCCCCGCAGCCCTTTGGTTGTGTTCCCGGATTGGAATGGAGTTTACCAACCACTTCGCCCTGAGGACACCTACAAAGGAAGGGGTTACACTGTACGAGGTCGTTAGGGCTATGGGGGCGGACCTCAACATCAACTTTTCGGATCAGAAGGATTACGCCCCGGAGCTTTACAGGCTCATGCCTCTACGGAGAGAGCTCGGGTTCAGGAGCCTGATAAACACCGTTGAGAAGTTCTTAAACCCGTTCGGCACAAAGATGGTAGCGGTTTCTATCTTCCACAAGCCTTACCTTGAGAAGAACGAGAAACTCTTAGAGCTCTTCAACCTCGAGGATTACACGATAGTCAAGGGCCTCGAGGGAGGCATCGAGCCCATGCCGGACAGACCCACGTACGTGAAGAAGAGAGGGAAGGAGCTCGAGGTGATAGATCCCAAGGAGATCGAACTCGAGCTTCCAAAGGACGTTCAAACGGAAAACGTCCTCGGGGATTCTGTAGAGATCAACAGGAGTATAGTGGAGGGAAAGGAGAGGGGTAAGTTCCTGAACTGGGCTATCTACACCGCCGGTCTTCTCCTATACGCAGGAAACAGAGCAAAGAGCGTCAGGGAGGGTATAGACAAAATTGTAACTACAATATTGTAACAACAGTTCCACAGAACCCGTTTACCTGCCTGTAAAGGTCGATTAACGGCACACGGGACTTTGGCACGCTTCTTGCTAAATACTTCAGCGTAGGAGGACACAGGTATGTCCGAGATCCTAGCCATAGTTAGAAAGGAAAAGTCCTACGATGTCATGAAGGCGCTCGCAAAGGCGGAAATTCCCTACGTTTCGTGGACTGTTAAAGGAAGGGGAAAGGAAGGGGGCCTGAGATACAAAGGGCTGATAAGGGAGAAGGTTCTCATGCCCTTCTTACCCAAGAGGGCTTTCCTCCTGTTTCCCGAGGGGGGAAAGGAGGAGGACGCTGTGAAGCTGATCATCGATTCAGCCCATACCGGCGCTTACGGAGACGGGAAGGTGTTTCTAATAGATGAGAAGGAGGAGAGCACGAT
>WFPN01000202.1 GCA_015487535.1 Aquificaceae bacterium | reverse complement strand
GAGTTCGGCGGAGGAGAGGTGATCTCGCCAATAGAGATATACCTTGTGGGAAGGGCTCTGAATGAGAGGGATGGCAGGCCCCTTCCGGTGGAGGAGCTCGCCATAGAGGTGGCAAGGAGATGGATAAGGGAGAACGTGAGGAACCTCGATCCTGACAGGCACGTTATAGTTCAGCCGAGGATAAAACCCGGAAGTAAGGACCTTGTGGATCTGTTCCTGAGGTTCCAGCAGAGGGGTGAGGTCCCCCTTGCCAACGACACGTCCTTCGGAGTGGGCTTTGCGCCCCTCGATGACCTGGAGAAGGTAGTCTTCGAAACCGAACAGTTCCTGAACTCTCCCCAGCTTAAGGAAGAACATCCGGAGGTGGGAGAAGACATAAAGGTTATGGGGGTTAGAATAAAGGACAGGATAAGGATTACGATAGCCTGCGCCTTCGTTAGCAGGTACGTGAACTCCCTTGAAGATTACCTGAACAAGAAAGAGAGCATCCTTTCTAAGGTCAGGGAGCTCGCCTCTTCTCTTACGGACAAGGATGTGGAGGTCTTCCTCAACACTGCAGACGACCTGGAGGGCGGATCGGTTTACATAACGGTTACGGGGACTTCCGCAGAGCAGGGAGACGACGGACAGGTTGGAAGGGGTAACAGGGTGAACGGTCTCATAACCCCATACAGACCTATGAGTCTCGAAGCTGCTGCGGGTAAGAACCCTGTATCACACATAGGTAAGATCTACAACGTGGTTGCAAACCTCATAGCTGATAGGGTTGTCAGTGAGATAGAGGAGGTCGAGGAGGCTTACTGCTACATAGTCTCCCAGATAGGCAAGCCCATAAACGAGCCCCAGGTGTGCGATGTGAAGATAAGAACCTCCAGAGATATAGCCGGGCTAAAGGACCAGGTTATGAAGATCGCCCAGCAGGAACTAGATGAAATGCCCAACACTTGGAAGAAGTTCCTCAACAAGGAGTTCTCGGTAGCCTGAAATCTCCTTGACAGTAAGGACATAACGCTGTTATATTTTTGACTACCTTTTTGGAGGCTTGAATGGGAGAGTACGGGGCTCTTTTTGTCTTTGCTCTGATAGCGGTTACCATCGGTCTCGTCTTCGCCTTCATGAACGACATAATGGGGACCCGTAAGAAAGATCCCCTTGAGGACTACCCCTACGAGTGCGGCGTTCCTCTGTACGATCCCGAGGCGAGGGGAACCTTCAAGCAGGGGTACTACCTTTTAGGGCTCTTGCTCATACTCTTCGACATAGAGGCGGCCTATCTTTTTCCCTGGGCGGTGGTCTTTAAGGAGATCGGCCTCTACGGGCTTATAGAGGCGGCGCTGTTTATATTTATCCTTGCCCTTGGCTTTGTTTACGCCTGGGCCAAGGGAGCGCTCAGGTGGCAGACCTGAAGGAGGTAATGAGCCATGGCTGCTATAAACTCTAACGGCTTTGTGACAACGACGGTGGACGAGCTCCTCAGATGGGGCCGGAGGAACGCCCTCTGGCCCGTTACCATAGGGCTCGCCTGCTGTGCTATAGAGATGATGCATACCGCAGCCTCCAGGTTCGACCTGGACAGGCTCGGGGTCATATTCAGGGCATCCCCCAGGCAGGCGGACGTCCTCATAGTGGCGGGAACCGTTGTGAACAAGGTGGCCCCCATGCTAAAGCTCATCTGGGACCAGATGCCCGACCCCAAGTGGTGCATATCGATGGGAGGCTGCGCATCCGCTGGAGGGCCGTTCCCAACGTACTCCACACTCCAGGGCGTGGACAGGATAATACCCGTGGATGTATACGTTCCCGGATGTCCTCCTACGCCCCAGGGTCTCATATACGGGATCCTTCAGCTCCAGAAGAAGATAAAGGAGCAGGGCGTCAGGAAGTACGACCAGGCCTTCGAGCAGTTCAGGAAGGATATCGAAAGGGAAGGCCTTTTCGTCCCACAGGAGATGACTGTCTGAGGAGCTTTCAATGTCTTGGATAAACAGAGCGGCGGTTGACAGACTGAAGCAGGATTTCAAAGAGGACCTTAGCGTCCAGTGGGGGGAGAACGCGGTCAGTCTAGAGATCTCCCACATAAAGCTCAAAGACTTCTTGAAGTATCTGAAGGAGAAGGAGAGGTTCCTCCACTTCATAGACATGACCTGCATAGACTTTCCGGAGGACCCGAGAAGATTTCAGGGAGTATATATCCTCTACAACCCCGGCGAGAACGAGAGGGTGATCGTCAAATCCTGGGCCCAGAATGGAAAACTTCCCACGGTTTCGGACCTCTGGCCGGGAGCCAAGTGGGCCGAGAGGGAAGCCTACGATATGTTCGGCGTCGAGTTCGAGGGGCATGAGAACTTAAGACGTATGTTCATGTGGGAGGGCTACGAGCACTTCCCCCTCAGGAAGGACTTTCCCCTCGAGGGGATACCCGAGCAGGAGCTTCCCTCTTTAACCGAAGTTCTCCACGGAAGGACCGATCCTCCCTCCCACGACTACGAAGTCCT
>WFPN01000201.1 GCA_015487535.1 Aquificaceae bacterium | reverse complement strand
TCACTACGCTCTCGAAGCTGTACCTACCCTCGTTCTCCCTTATGAAGTGGAACTTAACCCTTTCCCCTATCCTAACCGGCCTCGGAAGGGCTTCCAGCACTACTATGTGGAGTTCTGTCTCCGTCTTATCCCAGACGGCAGCATCAACGTAAACTCCGTCGATAACCAGCTTCCCCGTCTGGTATAGGTCTATGTCCCTGGTGTTCGTGAGGGGTATGAACCAGGGTATCGTATCGAACTTTAGCTTCGCCCTTATGGAAGGGATCAACCTCACCCCGGCTAGGTTTTCGTGAACTATCCTCGAGACCACCCTCTCGAAGAGGGGCTTGTTGTCGTATATCATCTGTGGATCGTAGGGGAACTTCTTAGCATACTCCCAGAGGAGCTTTATCTCCTCGTCGGTGAGACCCAGGGATCTCCCCCTCATGTAGAAGGCTCTCTCCACCTCCTTCAGTCTCGATATCTTGCTCCACACGTAGGGCACCGATATTACTACGAGCGTTGCCCCGAGGACCACGAAGAATATGAGGATCTCCCTCGCCGAGGGGCCTTTGAACATGTAGCGGGAAGCCTCAACGAGGGTATCCCACGCAGACTGAGCCTCCATAGCTATATATTAATATCCCTCCCATCCCAAAAAGTTTTAGCTGATACAGGTCTTAGACGTGGCTCATAACCATCTGTTTGAGGGCTTCTTTGGGCTGAACGCCGATCCTCGTATCAACCACCTCCCCGTTTTTGAATAGTATTACCGTCGGTATGGCCCTTATACCGTACTGCATAGCTATATTGGGATTCTCATCTGTGTTCAACTTTCCCACCTTTATCTGTCCCTCGAACTCCTCAGCGAGCTCCTCTATTATGGGGGCTATTATCCTGCAGGGTCCACACCAGGGGGCCCAGAAGTCAACGAGAACAGGTTTATCTGAGTTAACTACTTCTTCGTTCCAGTTGCTCTCTGTGAGCGTTATAACCTTTCCAGCCATTCTCACTCCTCCTTGATGAGCATGTCGTAGAGCTTCAGAATTCTCTCGTCCTTAATATAGTAGCATATGATGGACCCTTCTCTCTTCCACCCCACTATCCCCCGACTCCTGAGTATGGAGAGATGCTGGGACACGCTCGGCTGGGACATGTTAAGAAGCTCCCCCAAGTTCTTGACGCACTGCTTTCCCTCGATCAGGATCGATATTATCTTGAGCCTGACCGGATGGGAAAGGGCTTTGAAGAACTCTGCCAACTCCTCCAACTTCTCTTCATTTAGTACTGTTGTATTCATCCTCTCGCCCTCTTGGGAAATTTTAACATAATTAGAATATAAGCAATTAGTGAATTTTTCTCAACAACCTGTACCCCTCATCCAGCTCCTTCCGTTCTACATCCTTATCAGAGAACCTGTGCTTCTGATAAAGCCTCACGATAAACCTGGCGGCACCGTAGTAATCCTTCCCCTTCACGGCGGAGAGTACCTCCTCAGGAAGCATACCCTTAAAGCTCCTGCCCTCGAGCTTCTCAAGTTTCCTTACCATAGCCCTGTATAGGTTCCTCGGGCTTTTCCTTATCCTAAGGAGGTAAATCTTTACCAGTAGGTAAAGGATAGTGGCGAGCGATAAAACCAGCAGGATCTTCTCGGCAGCAGCCTTCAGATCGGAGAGGCTGATGGATCTCACGTTTCTAACGAGATCTCTTAAAAGGCTCGCCTGCTTCTGGGCAGAGAAGTCCACCACGTTTTCGTACCAGAAGGATATTAGGGCGTCCCTGAGAAGATCTAGCTTTGAAATTTTCCTTATGGCCGGCGAGAGGTATGGGGGAGTTGTATCCACCCTCAACCATCTCCCTCCCACGTAGGCCTCAACCCAGACGTGGGCCATCGAGTTGGTAACTATGTGATAGTTCCCGTATTCGTTCTTCAAGGCTCCTTTAAAGCCACCGACGACCCTGCTGGGGATGCCCATAAGTCTCAGAAGCAGGGCTGTGGCTGAGGCGAAGTACTCACAGTTTCCCCTCCTGCTCCTGAAGAGGAAGTGCTCCAAAGGGTCCCCCTCGTAGCTTTCGAGCCTGAGGGTATAGGAAAAGCCTTCTCGGAAGAACTCTACCACACTCCTTAGCTTTTCCTCGTCTGTGCTCCTACCTTCTGATAGCTTTTTTGACAGCTCGATAATGGACCTTGGCAGATCCTCCGGGACGCTTAGGTAGATCGGACTAACATAATCCTGAGGTGGGGAGCTGGTGGATAGAAAGGTGTACCTTACTGGCTTGGACACGGGTTCCTCGCTCTCGTAGAATCCGCCCTTGAGCCTGTAAACTTTTCCCTTGAAGCCCTCAAGCTTTACAGGTCTCACAGGGTAGTCCAGGACGGGAACGAAGGTGTCGAAGGAGGGCTCCAAGATTATCGTGTACAGGTAGGTTCTACCACGGGGCTCTGCTTCCCTTTCCCTCTCCTCAACCGTCTTTATCCATCTCCTTCCGAGGAGAGTGTCGAAGACCGACACCCTCCAGTAGGGGTCCGATGGTATCTCCCCGTAAACCCTCATCACCACCGTGTTGTCCTCCTGTATGTCTCCTACCCTGCCTATCTCCACCTCATCCGCTATGCCGCTTACAAGACCTTTCTCCTTCTTAGCCAGCAGATCAAAGAGTGGGGTGTGGGTCCTCGGCAGTATCACGAAGAAGGGAACGCTGAAGAGTGCTACCGCAAGAGGGAAGAGGAGAGAGAACAACAGGTACTTCTTGATGAACTCCCTGCTAAGGGGAACTCCCTTGAGGTTCGTTTGGACGTTTATGAAGGTGAAGGCTACGCTTCCGAGGAAGAGCTCGTAGAGGAAGAAGGCTAGGAAGCTGAGATCGAGGCGGAAGGTGGTCGTTATGGCCACACCGAAGAGGCTCAGGAGTAGCATCTGGTATAGGTCCCTCGGTTTCTTCTCCTCCAGGGACTTTATCACGAGCAGGAAGAGGAGCAGGTCGGCGAAGGGCCTTATCATGTTCTCCAGACTCAGCTGGGATAGGGCTACGATTGAGAACAGGACACCGCCGGCGTTTAGGAGCCACCTGGGGAGGTAAACCCTGAACCTGAAATCGTTCACCACCCCGAGTAGAAACATTATCAGAAAGGGAAGGAAGAACTGATCGCTCGCTATCCCTTTCAGGGAAAAGAAGGCCCCGAGACTCACCAGATAGGTCAGGGCGAGGCTTACCTTCTCAGGAGAGAGCATACCTCCTCCCTGATGGTAGGTTCCACGTACACCCTGTAAAGCTCTATCGGCTTGAGACTCGCGGCTATATCGGAGATCTCCTCTATGCTCTTCACGGAGCTACCATCGAATACGAGTATCCTCTCGTCGTAAGGCTCCTTGTAAACGGAATCGAACCTGAGCAGATGAGGGGGAAATCTGTCCAGGAGAAACATCTTCACCTCTTCGAACTCGCCCCTGTCCTTTGTCGAGTAGACCTCTTTGAAGTGCTTCCTTCCGAATATCCTTTCCGTATCCTCCCTCAGGCTCTCCTCGGAGAAAGCCCTAGATATCACGGCGGTGTCGTCCATCTTGAGGAAGCTGTTTATGTCCTCGAAGTGCGCTTTGTCAAAGAGCTTTCTCATGAGCTCCACGAGATGTATGTTCAGTATCCTAACGACTTTGTGAAAATACACCTGGACGTACATAAAGTACCTTCCTATGAGGAAGTTCTCCAGGGCTCTGAGCCCGCTAGAGTGGACGGCGAGAAACTTCCCACTCTCATCGTGGATTACCTCTACGGTACTCAGCAACCTCTCGTGATCGAACAGACCGTAGGAGACCCCGCAGAAGAAGGCGTCCCTCCTGAGGTAATCCATCCTGTCGGCACCGAACTGGCCGGTAATCAGCTCCGTGAGAAGTGCTTCCTCCCTGTCCTTTGGCTCCCCTAAGGTAAGACGTATCAGGAGCTCGATCTCCTCGTGTTCGAAACCAAAGGTCTTTCTGAGGATGTCGTATATCTCCGTTTCGAGGATGATCCTCTTGGTCAGGTCCTCATGGGTTTTCTCTTCGGGCAGGAGAACCTCGGTAGTGTGGGAGAAGGGAGGGTGCCCAAGGTCGTGCAGAAGGCCCGCGAGCCTGATTATCTGATGGGTCCTGCTGCCTACTTTTCCTTTGAGCTTCCTGTATAGCCTGTCGGTGAGATGAAG
>WFPN01000200.1 GCA_015487535.1 Aquificaceae bacterium | reverse complement strand
GAGCTCTTCCACAGGATGAGGGAGAGGCTCAACTCCCTCCCAGAGGTGGACAGGGGAGATGAGCTTCTGAAGACGCGGACCGCAAGGGTCTTCGGACTCAGGAACCCCGCGGTGATAGTGGAGATGGCCTTCGTTCAGGAGGTAGCCAAGCTCGAGATGAGCGGTCTTCCCGTGGACGAGGAGGAAATAGATAGGCTCTCGAGGGAGTTCGACAAAAAGCTCCAGAAGCTCATAATGGACTTCTACATAAAGCACAGGATAGATCCCATGTCCCCCAAGCAGATAGGAACCTTCCTCAAGAGCAGGCTCGGCCTCGACCTTCCCGAGACCCAGAAGGGGAACATCTCCACCGACGACAAGACCCTCTCGGAGTTCGCACACATAAAGGAGGTCAGGGATATACTCGAGATAAGGAGGATTAAAAAAGCTCTCGATAAATTGAAGGAGCTCAAGGGCTTTATAAGGAACGGCAGAGTCTATCCAGAGTTCAAGCAGATAGGGGCGGTGACGGGGAGGATGTCGAGCTCGAACCCCAACGTCCAGAACATACCTCGGGATATGAGGAGCCTCTTCAAGGCCTCCGAGGGAAACATGTTCGTGATAGCGGACTTCTCCCAGATAGAGCTCAGGATCGCCGCGGAATACGTAAGGGACGAAAACATGCTGAGGGCCTTCAAGGAGGGAAGGGACCTCCACAGATACACAGCGAGCCTCGTTTTAGAAAAACCTGAGGAAGAGATAACTAAGGAGGAGAGACAGCTCGCCAAGGCCATGAACTTCGGCCTCATATACGGGATATCCGCCAAGGGGCTCTCAGAGTATGCGAGGAGCAGTTACGGAGTTGAGCTGGAAATAGAAGCGGCGGACGTCTTCAGGAAGAAGTTCTTCAGGTTCTTCCCAGCTTTCAAGGAGTGGCACGACAGGGTGAAGAGGGAGCTCAAGGAAAAAGACGAGATAAAGGGATCCACACTCCTCGGAAGACCCTACAGGGCCACCACATTCACCGATGCGGTCAACTACCCCATACAAGGGACGGGGGCGGATCTCCTGAAGCTGGCGGTCCTGATGTTCGACGTGGAGCTGAGGAGGAAGGGGCTCGAGGCCAAGCTGGTGAACCTCGTCCACGACGAGATAGTGGTTGAGTGTCCCACAGAGCAGGCTGAAGATGTAAGGAACACTCTCGAGGATGCTATGGTGAAGGCAGGACACATTGTTCTCAAGCATGTCCCCGTGGAGGCTGAGAGCGTAATAAGCGAGAGCTGGACCAAAGGTTAGAGCTTCTGCGTTACCCTGCTTAGCATCTTCTTTCTGTATTCATCGAACCTACCTTCCTCTATAGCTTTCCTTATCTCCTCCATCATCTTGAGGTAAAAGTTTAGGTTGTGTATGGTGTTGAGAACGTATGAACTTATCTCCTCGGCCACGAAGAGGTGCCTCAGATAGGCCTTAGAGAAGTTTGAACAGGTGTAGCACTCGCACTCGGGATCGAGGGGGGAGAAGTCCTTCTTATACTTCTCGTGTCTTATGTTCACCACACCCCTCGAGGTAAAGAGAGTCCCCGTCCTCGCGTTTCTGGTAGGGACCACGCAGTCGAACATATCCACGCCGAGGGCGACGGCGTTGAGGATATCCTCGGGCTTTCCCACGCCCATAAGGTATCTGGGCTTCTCCTCGGGCAGATGCTCGCAGACGAGATCGGTCATCTCGAGCATGATCTCCTTCGGCTCTCCAACAGAGAGCCCCCCTATCGCGTATCCAGGGAGGTCTATCTCCACCGTCCTGAGTGTGGCTTCTATGCGCAGATCCTCGAAGAAGGCCCCCTGGACTATTCCGAATAGGGCCTGGTCCTCCCTCCTTTTAGCTTTTACGCTCCTCCAGAGCCAGCTGATCGTTCTCTCCAAGGCCTTCCTCGCGTAGTCCTTCTCTATGGGATACTCCACGCACTCGTCGAGGGGCATGATGATATCTGAACCGAAGACCTCTTGGATCTGGATAACCTTCTCTGGTGTGAAGAAGTGAAGGTCTCCCGCCAGATGATCCCTGAACTCCACACCCTCGTCGCTCACCTTAACCTTGGACTTCCTGTCCCCGAACCTCCCCTGACCTAGAGAAAAGACCTGATACCCCCCGCTATCCGTGAGGATCGGCCTTTCCCAGCTTATAAACCTGTGAAGTCCTCCCGCCTCCTTTATAACCTCTATCCCGGGCCTCAGATAGAGGTGGTAGGTGTTCCCGAGGATTATCTGAGCTCCCATCTCTACAAGGAGCCTATGGATCATGGCCTTCACCGTCCCCTGGGTTCCGACCGGCATGAAGACGGGAGTCTCTATCACGCCCCGTGGTGTGATCAGTCTTCCCCTTCTGGCCTTTCCATCCTTTCTGAGAAGCTGGAACTCGAACATCGATCGTTTATTTTATTACGCATAGAAGACTGAAGGAGGGTAGGCCATGAGGTTTTTAGTGATGGTTCTTATGCTTTTCTTCTCCCTCTCCCACGCGGACGAGTTCATAGAGAACATGATCAAAAAGCTGGACGAGAGAGGAGAGAAGGCCTGGTGGTGGGACGAGAGGTGGTGGAACGAGGGCTACATAGAGCCTCCAAGGAACTACAAGGTCAAGGT
>WFPN01000199.1 GCA_015487535.1 Aquificaceae bacterium | reverse complement strand
CTTCTCTATTATGCTCTCCTCCACCTTCATCCCGAAGTGCCTTCCCGCCTCTTCCACGTATCCGAGGACCTCGTCTCCCTCCTTCAATTCAGCAACCGATACTGGGGTTCCGTCGGGCCTCGTAAGTCTTATCGTCTCTGCGTTCTGGAGCACACAGCTGAGCTTCTTGTCCTCGAACTTTCCCTCTATCAGGAGCATAGGCCTTCTTTCCACCTTGGACCTTCCAACGTAAACGACCCTTCCCTCTCCCCTGTGGTTGTAAACCATCACCTGATCTCCGGCGGAAAGCTCGCACAGGTACTTGGTCCTGTTTCCGGGAACCCTTATATACATGTGGACAGCTCCCGCGTTCACCCTGAAGGGCCTCGAAGCCACGTAGGGGTTCTCCTCCGTCTCCGCGTGGACCAAAAACATACCCCCAGAGGAGTTCCCCACCAGCATACCTTCTCCCCTGCTCAGGAGTGAGGTCGTATCCACACAGACCCTGTCCCCAAGTCCCATAGGTAAGATCCTCGTGATTTTTACCTTCACCAGCTCCAGCTTCTCCTCCGACTCCTCCATCAGCTTCCCCATCCTCTTTATCTCGTTGATGTCCTGAGTCTTGAGAACTACTCCCTTCACGCCCTTCTCGAGGGTCTGTAGGGCCACCTCAGCCTCGTTGGCGTTTCTCACAACCGCGTAAAGCTCCTCCCTCTGGGCTATCAGGTTCTCCAGAGGTATGACGGTCCAGTCTGTGGTCTCCACAACCACCTTAACGTTGGGGGGATACTTGGCTGCCTTCTCCTCGTCCTCTTTGCCCTCTATCTTGATATAGACCACATCCTCCCCCAGCTTCAGGTCCCCATCGGGGGATATTATCGTGGTTCTCGCCAGCTTCTTTGCTTCTTTAGCCTTATCCTCATCGGGGATGATTATCGCGCTTGCACCCGACTCCAAGGCAGTCGTTACCAGCTTCTTGTCGTAAGGCTCTACCCACACCCAGAACTCTTTCATGCCCATAAGTATATAATACAAGTAGCCCAAAAGTGCTATGAAAAAGGCCGCAGTTACATTAATCGGGATCGTTTCCCTACTCCTGCTGGGGCTGGTTGCCGTTCAAACCTATGCAAACAAGAAAGCCGAGGAGAACTTGAAGACGCTTTTGACAGATCTCGGCATAAGGAGCTTCTCATACGGTAAAGTGCATTACTCCCTTCTCAGCGGCAGGATCGAGGTCGAGGATCTCTTAATAAAGGGTAAGGAAGGGAAAACAAGAATAGAGGAGTTTGTAGTTTCCAAGCTGACGGATACGGATCTGGAGTTCTCGGCCCTGGGAATAAAAGGAGAGGATGAAGAGTTCAAAAGACTTGAGGGTGAGCTCAGAGAACTAGGTTACGATAAGATAGGTTTAAATCTATACATCTCAGCGAGCCTGTACGAGGACACAGGGGATCTCCTTTTAAGGAAGGTTTCACTCGAACTACCTGGCGCTCTCTCATTAGAGATGAGTTTGAAGCTGTCAGGAGTGGACAAGGATCTCCTTGAGGACATCAAGAGTTTAGAGGGCGATGATAGGGAAAAGCTAGCTCAGGTTGCTAACAGGCTCGCAAGCGTTTATTTGAAGGAGGTAACACTGAAGATGAAAGATGCCGGTCTTTTGAGAAGATTGATCGATAGGGAAGCGAAGATAAGAGGAAAGAGTGCCGAAGAGATAAGAAGGGAACTGATCGAGAAGA
Organism: Aquificaceae bacterium; assembly: GCA_015487535.1. GTDB lineage: Bacteria > Aquificota > Aquificia > Aquificales > Aquificaceae > Hydrogenivirga. The sequence goes on along the minus strand of WFPN01000199.1, from coordinate 3,751 downwards.
TTAAAACCTCTTTTGGAAAGAATTCCTACGGGCTCAAACGATCGCTTGCCGAGGGCCTGTCCGCCTTGATAGAGAAAGGAGGGACTCTCGTCTTGAAGGGTAAACCAGAAAAACCTGTAAGCTTCGACGATCTTGTGCTTCACACTCTGATAGGTATTCAGAGCAGAGATTTTTCATCTCTTGCAAAGGAACTGAACATCAAGATCAGGCACGAGCCTCCTTGAGTTTACCCACGACTTTTCTCATTAACTTGGAGTAAAGTCCTAATCTTAGAAGTAGGTCTTCGGCTAGATCCTCGTTGTATGTATGAACTGTCATATTCCTGTCATCTACCATACTTAGCAGTCTCTCGAGTTCCTCCTCTCCTATATAATGGTTTCTGAAAAGCTCTCTCATACAGGACTTAGGAGAATTGCACTCTACACCTTCGATCTCTCTCAAGGCAGTTTTTACAAACTTCCAGAATATCTCGAAGGTAAACTCGAACCTCTGAATTGCCGAATCCCTTAGAAAGGGATAAAGGTCCGTACTTCTCTTCTTCTCTGCAACGTTTATCGCTTCAGTAAGTCTATCAATAGATTTTTCAAAATCTTCTAACTGCTTCCTAAACTTATCCAGAGCTTGCCCTCCTTAATAACCTCTCTTTTAAAGTCTTCCCCAACTCTTGAAAGATCAACTACATCTACTGTAAATATGAGATTTGATTCCTCTAAAATTTCCCTCAGCATGGACAGTTCGTAACTTATATCTTTATCCGAAAGAAATCCAAGATCCAGATCGCTCCTCGGTGTATGATCTCCCCTTGCCCTTGAGCCGAATATATAGACCTTTATCTTCTTGCCTTTGAACAACTCTCTTATAGCCTTTTCTATGTCTTCCAAGGTTCTTATATTTCTTGGATCAGGGAGAATATGTTTTTCGCTCATTGTGCTTTATTGTTCCGTCTTACGAGTTTCCTCTCTGTAAGATAAGGTAACTATAATGGTACTAATAATTAGAAAGAATACAAGCAGTACTATACCAGCCAGTATAAGGTCGATATTCATTCTCTATACCTCCTGCCGTACAGATAAGATAAGCCCAGAGCGATTAAAGTAAAAGTTAATCCTATGAACAGAAGGATCCAACTCTCCTCTCTCTTTTGCAGTATGTAGCCTACGAAAGAAGCAATGTAGGAACCGCCTGCTATGGCTTTTGATATGTCTATGGTAGTAAGGAAAGCTCTCTTTAGTCCATAATTCATAGTTCAAATAAAAAAGCCCCGCACAGGGCGGGGCTGGGGATTGCGTGAGTTGGTAATTAGAAGTTGTACCAGAGTGCGAGGGTGACGTCGGTGTAGTCCTTTGCTCCAGGCTGATCATATTTAACTCTATCCACGGACAGGGCTATTCTGTTACCAACCCCCTTGACGTAGAGCTGACCAACAACACCTATTACTGAGGATTTATACCTATTTATAGTTTGACCATCATCAACAAAATCATCAGGGTCAGACTGAGCCCATCTTATACCTACGGCCGGTTTTCCAAGTATCGTATTCTGGTTGAAGAGAACTTGTGCCTGAGCTAAGAAACCTTTGGCATCGCCACAAGACGGGACTGTGTCGCCAACACCCGACGCATCAGCACAGTTACCTCTGAAATCCTTGTGACTAACATAACCTAAGCTTATATTAGGAGTAACTGCTCCTAAGTTCTGTTCCCAAAGTATGTCCACAGCAAAGGATTTAGCGGAGGTAGTTCCACCAGGATTTCCTGTGTCTTGATCTTGCTTCTGTGCAAAGTAAGAAAGACCTACTACAAAGGTATTTTGCTTCCCAAGATAGGTTTCTTTGAGGACATATCCAGGATGACCTTTGTATCCAACCATCGTGGGAGCAAATTCAACTCTCACACCATATCCAGTTTTCCTCTCATCCCAATTATTCTGGTCAACTCCATCTGTAGCATACAGATAATATTTAAACATACCGCCAGCAACCTTACCCCAAACACCTACCTGAGGAGAACGTGACCCTGAACCTTGAGCCCTCGTAGCAGCTGGGTTAGTAAATGGGTTCTGAGCAAGTCCATACGCAGGGCCAGTGGGCGCTACAAATGACCATCCTGACTGTATACCAGAATGAAGCTCAAAAGGTAATTTTATCCATCCTGCGTAAACCTTGAACTCCTTAGCAAAATCGAGCATAACAAAGGCATCAACTATTCTGAACCTATTACCATCATTTGGCCTAAAATCACCCTGCCATCCCCACTTGAAGATCTTAGAAATGGAACCCTTTCCGTATATCCTTGCATTAGGCACACTAAACGCAATATCGGATTTATCACCAGTATACGCTTTCCCTAGGTAAACCGCATGCACCTTAGCCCTGAAGCCCATCTTGAAGGACTTGCCTTTACCGAGGTCGATCTTGACCGCATGGGCCTGACCTGCGAAAACTGCTGCACCCAGTATGGCTGCCGCTGCTAAGTAGCTCTTCTTGATGACATACCCTCCTCTCAAAAATTTTTCAATAGAGATTATAGGCACATAAGATCTATTTTGTCAAGTCTTTTTGTATCAAGGCTTTGATTCTGCAAAATTGCCAAAGGCTTGATTTTCAACGACTTCATTTTTGCAAATTTGCAACCATCTGAATGAGCACGTCTATCCTCTGATTTATCCTGTCGATGTCTTTTTTAAGATTACCTATTTCTTCTCTCATCTCCTGACGCAGTTGGCTTATCTCTTCTTTGACCTCCTGTCTGAGTTGATTCATCTCCTGCCTGAGCTGGCCTATCTGTGTGTCTATCTTCTGATTCAGGTATCTGAAGTCCTCCTCTTGTCTTTTCTCTATCTTTTCAAGCTTCTGGTATATGTCTCTTGTCCTTTCGTCCACGATTTCATATACGATCTCCAATGTCACCTTCTTAACAAGCCCTTTCGTCCACTCGCGCATGGTTTAATTATAAGTCCCTTATCTGATCTCCTCTATCGCCTTTTTCCTCTCATAGACCCTAGGTATCAGGAGGGCATAGCCCTTGTGCTGCCAGTAAAGTAGTTCTGTTATTGCGGAGGGAACGAGCTCTATAAAGGGAGGAAAGTCCTCGGGTTTGTAGCCGTATATGAGCTCAGCGGCCATCGAGCAGACCTTGAACTTCACCCCGTACATCTCCATGCTTTCTATCCTGTCCCATATGTCCCTGTATTTCTCCCTGTTCTTCTTGACCAGCGTGGTTATCTCCGTCCCGTGGATTATCACCACTATGTCTATGTCCTCTCCGGGGATGAAGTCGTAGGGCTCCCTTGAGAGGACGTATATTATGTTGGAGACCCATTCGAGGGCTGGTCTTATCTTCTCGGGCTCATCGAAGTAGAACTCCACCACAGCCTTGAAAGGAGCTTCGTATGGAGTCTGAACGAACTTAGGTTTTTCCTGAGCGAATACAAAACTTACCAGCACGAGAAATATTACCACTCCCTTCATGGCTCACCTCCCTGTTTTTGAAATTATCCCTGTGCTATACTTTCAGTATGAGAACGGTTATAAGGGGTAAGGTCTGGAAGTTTGGAGATAACGTCGATACAGATCAGATAATTCCGGCAAGGTATCTCAATACATCAGACCCTTACGAGCTTGCAAAGCACGTTATGGAGGACTCAGAACACCCAGATTTCGCCCAAAAGCATCAGGAAGGAGACATCATAGTCGCGGGAAGGAACTTCGGCTCCGGCTCCTCCAGGGAGCACGCCCCGATAGCGATAAAGT
>WFPN01000198.1 GCA_015487535.1 Aquificaceae bacterium | reverse complement strand
GTAGAGTATCAAAGATTCATTATTAAGGCCCATAGGATAAAGTACAACCCAAGGGAGAGGACCGTATTTGCGGAGGGTAACGTTTACGTCAGGAGCAAGGATGGAACGCTTGAGGTAGAAGGGAGCGAGGCCTTCCTTGACCTTAAGACCGAGGAGGGCTACTTCCTGGATGCGGAGGGAAGGTTCAGAAAGTTTTACTTCAGCGCCGAAAGGATGAGGAAGCTGGGAGGAGACAGATACATAGTGGAGAAGGGAGAAGTGACAACCTGTCCACCGGATGACAAGGAGATGAAGCTCTGCTTCTGGAAGGCCAAGATAGATGAGAGGTACGTCTTTTCCTACAGCAACTCCCTAAAATTCTTTAACGTACCCATAGGGTACTTCCCGCTCGCGGTCTTTCCCGTTGGGGAAAGGAGGTCCGGCCTCCTGCCACCTATGATAGGACAGAACTCCTACAACAGGTTCATATACATACAGCCCTTCTACTGGGCTATCTCCGAGGACAAGGACGCTACCGTAACCTTAGATTTCAGAGACAAACAGGCAAAAGGAGTATGGATAGAGTACAGGCAGGCTTTCACTGAAAATGACGAGCTCTACTCGAGGCTATCCCTCTACAAGGAGCCCACACCTCCGGGCGAGTGGTGGGAGGGTAGGGATCTGCGAACTTTCCGGGAGAACAGGTACAGAGCACAGCTCGAGCTCAGCTGGAAGAGGTGGAGCCTAGGCTTAGATCTTCCCTCGGATCCGTACTTCTTCGAGGATATATACTTCTCCCAGAAGGAGAGAACCGTACCCTACACCTTATCGTACATAACCTACACCGATCTGAAGGATGAGTACCTGCTGTCCTTTAACCTGAGGAACTACTACGATCTAACCTCTCCGGACAACCGAAGAACCCTCAACCTGCTTCCCGAACTCGGATTCTACTCGAGGCCCAAGAAGGTGGGTCCCTTCTTTATCAACCTTACAACCCTGTTCACAAACTTCTACAGGGAGAGTGGGCTCAGATCCAAGAGGCTCGTGTTTCTCCCACAGGTCCAGTTTCCCTTCGAGATCCTTAATGTGCAGAACTACGTAGGGATAGACTTTGTAAACAACTTCTACTTTACCGAGGGAGAAGATTTCGGAGACGAAAGGGTGTCCTCTTTCAGATTAGAGGACAGGGTTCCCCTCTACACGTCCTTTTCATTGTCCTCCTTCAGGTTTTCAAATACCCTCGAGTTCGTTTATACCTTCTCCCCCGAGAACTTCGACAATCCCCAGTTCGACGGCTTCGACCAGGTTACTAAAGAGAACAACATGAAGCTGAGACTTAGCTCTTCACTATCTTATAAGGAGAAGACCTTCTCAACCCTGTTTCTGGAGGGTGGGTACAACCTGCTCAAGTCTTACAGATTTCCCACCGACAGCGCGCTCATAAAAGAGGAGATCCTTCCGGTAAGGCTGATCCTATCCCTGTATCCAACAAAGTGGTTCACCCTCTCCGAGGACCTCATATACGATCTAAACCTAGATGTGTTCGCAAGGAGCGTTAGTTCCGTGAGGCTGAAGTTATGGAACACGACCCTCTCGGGAAGCTACGTTATCTCGAGGGACAGCCAGAAGAGTAGACTGACAGATCAGTACACGCTGGGGATGGAGACAAGCTTCAGAGGGGCTCTGCTCGGTGGATCTACAACGAGGGACAACATCGCCGGAAAAGAGATCTACAGGAGGATATATCTGGGCTACAGGGGAGCCTGCTGGGCACTTAAGCTCGATTACAGGAGGACCTACTACGGGGAGAAGGGCTATCTGAAGGAGATCTTCCTCGTTTTCACCATCTTTAACCTCAGGGATCTCAAACTGCCACTGCGGAGGAGATGAGATCCTTTATCTTCCTCGTCTGAGACTCTATATCCTGGGCTCCGAATATGCCCGATCCCACCACCACCACGTCAGCCCCCGCTCTCACCACCTCCACCACGTTGCTCTCCTTTATCCCTCCGTCTATCTCTATGAGACAGTCGGGATTGAGCCTGTCCCTCATCTCCCTCAAAAGCGAAAGCCTTCCCAGAGATCTTTCTATAAACTTCTGACCGCTGAAGCCGGGATTGACGGACATCAGAAGAACGTAGTCCGCGTAGTGGATCGCCTCCTCTATCGCGGAGAGGGGGGTTCCGGGATTGAGAACAACTCCAGCCTTAGCTCCGAGGTCCTTTATAAAGCTGAGTGTCCTGTGTATGTGGGGCACGTTCTCTATGTGGACGCTTATCCAGTTCGCCCCCGCCTTTATAAACTCGGGGATGTATCTATCCGGATCCTCTATCATTAGATGGGCGTCTATGGGAAGGCTAACACGCTTCCTCACGCTCGCGAGTATCTCGGGGCCTGCGGTTATGTTGGGGACGAAGTGCCCGTCCATCACATCAAAGTGCAGGACGTCAGCCCCTCCCCTGATCGTGGCCTCTATCTGCTCCCCTATGTTCCACCAGTCCCCCGCAAGGATTGAGGGGGCAAGGAGTTTCCTCATTCCGCCTCCTCCTCGACCCTTATCAATGTAGGCTCTCCCACCACCACGGGAAGCCTTTTTATCTCTTCAAGGGCCCTCTGAACGTCCTGCTCATATGCCTTGTGGGTGAGTATAACGAGGGGGACCACAGGCTCTCCCTTCCTCCCCGCAAGCTCGCAGACCATCTCCTTCTGCAGGACCGCCGCTATGCTTATGTTGAAGTCCGCAAGGACCCTCGATATGGAGGCCAGGACCCCGGGCCTGTCGGGAACGTCGAACCTTAGATAATACCTGCTGAAGAAGTTCTTTCTGACCGAGATCCTCTCCTCCTCCCAGTCCACGGGCGTTATCTCGAGGGAGCTTCCGGTAGCCACTGACCTCGCCACGTCCACGATGTCCGAGACGACCGCGGAGGCGGTAGGAAGGGATCCTGCGCCCTGCCCGTAGAACATGGTCCTGCCCACGAAGTCTCCCTCTATAAGGACCGCGTTGTAAACGCCCGATACTTTTGCGAGAGCCTCTTCCG
>WFPN01000197.1 GCA_015487535.1 Aquificaceae bacterium | reverse complement strand
TTCGTGGACAGGGAGTGGCTCAGCTACCACGAGGAGTCTGGCAAGTACATGCTCGGGGTGAAGTGCTTCGAGCTCGGGAGGGCTTACTTCCAGCATCTGGACGTGAGGGACCTTGCAAAGCCCATACTGAAGGAGGTGGTGGAGAGAACGAAAGAGAACGCATACCTTACCACGAGGATAGCCTACGAGGTTCTCTACATAGAGAAGCACGAGGTGGAGAGGGAGGTGGGCATACTCTCGAGGTTCGGCAGGGTCCTGCCCATGTACGCCTCGGCCTCCGGAAAGATATACCTGGCTTACTTCGACGAGAGGGAGGTGGAGGACTACTTCAAGAAGGTAAAGTGGATAAAGTTCACCGAAAGGACCAAGAAGCCGGAGGATATAAAGAAGGAGCTCGACCTCATCAGGGAAAGGGGATACTCGGTCAATATGGGAGAGTATGAAGAGGACGTGGTCAGCATAGCTGCCCCAGTTTTCGATTATGCGGGGAAGGTGAGCTACACAGTCAGCGTTGTCGCCCCGGCCTACAGGGTCCCCGAGGATCTGCTAGTGGGTAAGTTTAAAGATGTAACGGTGGAGGCGGCCCAGGAACTCTCCAAAAGACTTGGAAGGCTTCAGTCCCAGTAGCCCAGCTTAAGCGATATATCGAGGGCGGCGTCCTCGAGTAAAGGCTTTACTTCCTCCTCTATCTTGTTCAGAGGCATCCTGTAAAGGGGTGCTATAACCTCGACCGCCCCTATAGGTCTCCCCTTGTAGTCCCTTATAACGCACGCCCCGCCGGATATACCCGATCCTTCGCCGAGCTCGTAATCGAACACGAAACCTGTTTCTCCCTTGAGGGCCCTCTTTATGGCCTTCGCCGAGCAGACGGAGCTGTTTATGCTGTACCTCCTCCCTAGGCGAGTCTTTACCTTGACCGGCTTTATAGTCTCCTCCGAGGCCACGTATATAACGAACTGCTGCTTCTCGTCGAGCATGGCCAGGTTTATGCTTTCCCCAAGCCTGAACCTCAGACTCTTGAGAACCGGGATCGACAGCTTCGTTAAAGGATGCTTGTGTATAAAGCCGTATCCGAGGACAACGCAACCCGTGGACAGCTTGTACTTCTCAGTCTCCTCCTCCTTCTCCACGAGCCTGTGCTCTTCGAGGGTGACTAATATGCGAAAGACGTTGTTCTTGTTCAGGTTAAGCTCGTTGCTTATCTCGGTAACCCCCGCGCTCCCCTTCTCCATCAGGTAATCGAGGACGTCGAGGGTCTTCTCCAGAGCCTTCATCGGCACTCTATTTTAACACTCTAACAAGGTTCAAACGATGTTTTAAAAATGCTTGACACCCTCCTAAGGACCACATAAAATTTTTATCACCTTTCCTTAGGAGGAAAAGATGCAGGTTTTAAAAGAAGACAACGTGTACCTATGGGACAAGGGGGCCCAGAAACCTCCGGAAGGTGAGTTCATAAAACTGAACCCCGACAAGAGCATAAGCGTTCCCGACAAGCCCATAATCCCGTTCATAGAGGGGGATGGGATAGGTCCGGAGATAACGCCGGCGATGATAAGGGTTGTAAACGCTGCCGTTGAGAAGGCTTACGGCACATCTAAGAAGATAGTTTGGGTGGAGCTCCTCGCCGGAGACAAGGCGGAGGAGAAGACGGGAGAGAGGCTTCCTCAGGAAACCCTTGATTTCCTCAAAGAAGCCATAGTTAGCATAAAGGGTCCCTTGGGAACCCCCGTTGGGAAGGGTGTTCGCTCCATAAACTCTGCACTGAGGCGTGCCTTCGACTTCTACTCTGCGGTTCGACCCGTCTATTGGATGGGCCAGCCCACACCCATACCCGATCCCCAGAGGGTGGACGTGGTAGTCTTCAGGGAAAACACCGACGACGTTTACGCGGGGGTGGAGTTCTTTTCGGGCACAGATGAGGCAAAGAAGGTGAGGGATTTCCTGATAAAGGAGATGGGAGCCAAGGAGAGCGGCTTTCCCGAGGATGTCGGGATAACCGTAAAGCCCATGAGCGAGTTCAAGACCAAGAGACATGTCAGGAAGGCCCTCAGATACGCCCTCGAGACGGGAAGGAAGAACGTGGCCGTTATAGGCAAGGGAAACATAATGAAGGCAACGGAGGGAGCTTTTATAAACTGG
>WFPN01000196.1 GCA_015487535.1 Aquificaceae bacterium | reverse complement strand
GGTTCGTAGTTCCTCCTCTTCATAGCCTCCTTTATCATCCTCTCGGTGAGGACGAAGCTCTTAGATCCTGTAGAAACTATAACTATGTCCATAGTGGGAAGCAGTTCCTCCAGCTCCTCGAACCTGAGGGCGTTCCCACCGAGCTCTTGGGATAGTCTGAGGGCCCGTTCGTATGTCCTGTTCGTTATAAATATCTGACAGCCGAGGCGCTTTAGGTAGTTGGCTGCGAGCTCCCCCATCTCGCCGGCTCCGACGAGGAGAACTTTGGCCTTCCTAAGATCGCCGAATATCTTTTTCGCAAGTTCTACGGCAGCGTAGCTAACGGAGACCGCGTTCCTGCTTATGCCTGTCTCCACCCTTACCCTCTTGGAAGCCCTCAGAGCCTTTTCGAAGAGCCTGTTGAGTATCTTACCCGTAGTGCCCATCCCCTTAGCTATACGGAAGGATTCCTTGAACTGGGCAACTATCTGAGGCTCTCCCACAACCATGGAGTCAAGGCTTGAGGCGACCTTAAAAACGTGGAAAACTGCCTGCTCTCCCTTCTTAATAAAAATGTGTTTCCTCGCTTCCTCCAAGCCCTTCAGCTTGAGAAACAGTTCCAGGAGAAGCTCTACACTATCTTCACTCGAGGAGAAGGTGTATATCTCGACCCTGTTACAGGTGGAGAGTATGCAGAGCTCCTCAACGCCGGACGAGGTTTTCAGCTCTGGGAGAAGGCCTCTAGCCTCTTCCGGGGAACAGGCCAGCCTTTCCCTTACCTCTACGGGAGCTGTTTTGAAATTAACGCCTAGGGCGTATATCTCCCCCATCAAGATAATTATATGCCCTGTTAAAATATCCGTAAGATGAAGAGGCTTGCCTTCTTGGTCTTTATCGTTATCCTGGCGGGATGTGCCACCACCTCGAGGGTGCCGCTACACAAGATAGTCGGATCCCCCACGGTAAGGACTAAGGTTGTGCTTCTTAAGACGGACAAGGTGGATCCGGCCTACTACAGGGTAACGGTGAGGGAGTTCGAGGCCGTCCTGCTGAAGCAGCCTCTAACCTACGCTTTGAGGGGTGCGGTCGGCGAAAAGGTGGACCTAGTACTCGTGACGAGGAGGGAGATCCAGACGATAGACAACCTGACCCCTGAGGAGGTAGTTAGGCTTGGCCAGGAGTCGGACGTTCACCTTGTGATAGTTGTAGAACCCCTGAAGGTCGATTACAAAGAAGGTGTGACCAAGAGGGAGGACGAGTTCTGCGTAACCAGAAAGGCGGAGGTAACGGTTTCCGTTAAGGTAGCGGAGACAAGAGGGGGTGAGGTCGTCCTCGCAGGCGTGTACGGAGGGTCTTCAAAGGCCAGGCAGTGCTCGAAGGGTATAAAGAGGACGGACAAGCTACCCTCTAAGGACCTCCTTATAGTGAAGGCCCTTAAGGAGGCTGCCTCTAAGTTCTCGAAGGAGTTCTGGGGCTCTCTGTAGGGTATCCGTAATCCTGAAGTGAGAGCTTCATTATCTTCACAGGAGGCTCGCAACCCGTCCATATCCTAAAGCTCTCGGCGCCCTGGTAAACGAGCATAGGAAACCCTGTCTGAAACCTGCATCCCTTCTCCCTAGCAGCCCTTACAAGGGGGGTCTCTCTATAGATCAGATCTATAACGACGTGGTCCTCACTAAGCCTACCGTAGTCGAAGAGGGGTTTGTCCTCATCCTTCAATCCAACGCTCGTCGTGTTCACAACAACTTCGGCCATCTCCAGGCCCTCTTCTAAATTATCTATAACGCTCACCTCAAACTCCTTCGCGAGCCTGATAGCCTTCTCCTTGGTTCTGTTCCAAAGAAGTACACTAGCACCCACCTTTTTGAGGGCGTACAGGACCGCCCTTGAGGCTCCGCCCGCTCCCAAGACCAGGACCTTTTTTTCTCGGAGGTCTGTAAGCTCCTCTGCCGCCTTTAAGAAGCCTATCCAGTCAGTGTTGTAAGCTACGATCTTGCCTTCGTAGAACTTTAGGGTGTTGGCGGCGCCTATCTTCTCAACCTCGTCGCTGATCTCATCCACAAGCTCCAGGACGGCTTCTTTATGGGGTACGGTGACGTTGAGACCCTTCACTCCAGCAAGCCTGAGACCGTTCAGGGCTTCTTTGAGATCCTCCGGTCTTATCTCGAAGGGAACGTAAACTGCATCTATACCCATGTAGGAGAGGGCGGCATTTTGAAACACTGGGGAGAGGGAGTGTTTTATAGGGAAACCGATTACGCCCAGCAGCTCGGTCGTTCCCTTTACGTTCATGTAATCTCTATCTTGGAGGGCAGGATCTCAACCTTCTTGACCCACTTTAGATTTCCCTTCAGAGCTATATCGACAACGCTCTTGAGAGATACGTCCACCACCGGACAGTCCGAGCAACCTCCTACGAACTGGAGGTAAACGGTTCCGTCCTCTATCTTGACCACCTTCAGGCTCCCCTCGTGGTCCTTGAGGGCAGGCCTTATCTTCTCTAGAACCTTCTCTACCTCGTCAAACTCCTTCTTAACCATCACGACTCCTCCAGCCTTTTATTATAAAGGGAGTGGATCTCCCTTACGACCTTGCCGGCTTCCTCCTCCCCCAGGCCCATCAACCGGAAGAAGCCCTTCAAAGAGAGCTTATCGATCACCACGTCCTCTATACCTAGCTCGATGATCTTCCCGTACCCGTAGTTCTTGAGGATCTCTTTGCTCTCGGGAAAGATCTCGAAGAGTTCTTTGAGAAGTATGTCCTCACTTATCTTAACCGCCGTCATGACAACTCCTTAACCTTCTTAACGAAGAGATGGTACTCTCCGTCCTCTTCGTACATACCGAGGAACTCCTGCCCGGTTGATTGGCACCAGGCTGGTATGTCCTCAACCACGCCGGGATCGTCGGCTATGAGCTCCAAGATCTGTCCTATCTCCATCTCCTTTATCTGCTTCGCCGTCTCAGCTATTGGAACAGGGCAGTACGTTCCCGTAACGTCGTGGACAACGTCCGGCTTTATCTCGTCCAGCTTCATCTCACCACTCCTGGTTTGCTGTAAATCTTAAACTGCTCTATGAACTCATCGCTCGCAGGGTAGCCTCTAAGCACGAGCTCCCTTTCTCCGATCTTCATGTATATATCACATTCTTCCCTCTTGGAGTACCTGGCTATGATGTCCGCTATAGTCTGGAGATCCTCTTCCAGAGGCTCTCCCTTTATAAGGGCAAAGGTTCCCTTTCCGTCCTTTCTGTACGCATGGTCGTATCTGTTTCTAAAGCCTTTCAGGAAGTTCACCTCTCCCTCGTTCCTGGCTATTATGAGCTTAACTCCGGAGGATAGCCTTATGTGCCTTCCCACTGAGAACAGGACGAGATCGTCCCTAGTTATCCTTCCCTCAACCGCGAAGGCCTCCTTAAAGCGGGCAGCGTAGTTCTCATCGGTCAGGTAGCAGCATCCTCCCGCGGGCTGCTCGTACTCCTCTATACCAAACCTCTTGGCTAGTTCCATCTGCTTCTTCCTACTCCTTCCCATTATCCCGTAGAGCTTCTCCCTGTCTATCCAGCCTTTGATCTCGGGAATCGTTGGGGGAAGGACCTTTGCGGAAAGGGGCCTCAGGATGTAGCCCTCGAGGCCGGACTCTCTCTCTATAAGTTTGAGCCTTTCCGGGGTCTGGCTCATGGGCCTCTGGTAGAGGACCTCTCCCGTAACCACGAAGTGGTAGCCTTCTTTTTCCATTATCTCCTTGGCTTTTTTGAGCATGAAGATCCTACAGTCTATACAGGGATTGACGTTCTTACCGTAGCCGAACTTGGGGTTGAGGACTATGTCGTAGTACTCCTGAGAGATGTCCACTATCTCTAAGGGAACACCGAGACGGGCTGCCGCCTTCAACGCAGGATTGACATACTGCTGTCCGTCCTCCTTGGTAAGGCCAAGGCGCCTCTTGTGTTCGGTTATGCAGAAGCCTGTGTAGAAGTGGAGGGCCTTGACCTCTATCCCCTGTTCCTGGACGAGGCGGACAGCTAGGGTGCTGTCGAGCCCTCCACTGAGCAGTGCGACAGCCCTGATATTACCCATTTTAGGTGCTCAGGAACTCGAACTCGCCCTGCTCTTCCTCTTCCTCCTCTTCATAACAGTCGGGGATCTTGGCCGCTTCCTCTTCCCTTCCCTGCTTCATCAGGTAGTCCTTTATGGCAACGTGCAAGGTCTCGAGTCCGAGGTTGGTGCAGTGTATCTTCTGGGGTGGAAGTCCACCGAGCTCGTCGAATATGTCCTTGTATGTGAGGTTGAGGGCGTAGTTTATGTCCTTGCCCTTTATCATCTCGGTGAGCTGGGAGCTGACTGCTATCGCGGATCCACATCC
>WFPN01000195.1 GCA_015487535.1 Aquificaceae bacterium | reverse complement strand
GTCAAAGATTACCGCAGGCACGGGAACTTCTGGGGTTTTCTCTATGACTTCTTCGCATCCCTCAAGCTCGCCATATTCATAATGCTACTTTTGGGCATATTCTCCATGCTAGGATCCACCTACATAGAGCAGAACCAGCCCTTCGAAACATACCTGGACCGCTTCGGACCAACGAAGGCGGTGTGGTTCTGGAAGCTCTGGCTCAACGACGTCTTCCACTCCTGGTACTACATAGCCCTTATAGTCCTTTTGGCTATAAACCTTATAGTCTGCTCCATAAAGAGACTCCCGAGGATATGGAGACAGACCTTCGGTTCAGAAAGGATACTCAAGCTGGATGAAAAGGCGGAGAAGCATCTGAAGCCTATAAACGTCAGGATAAAGGATCCCCAGGATGTAATAAACCTCCTCATAAAGAAGGGTTTCAAGGTTTATAAGGAGGAGGAAGGGGGAAGGATATACCTCTTTGCGGAGAAGGGCAGGTACTCGAGGCTGGGTGTCTATATAGTTCACATAGCACTGCTTGTTATAATGCTCGGAGCTCTAATAGACGCGATCTTCGGCGTGAGGGGCTTCCTTCCGGTGCCCGAGGGTGAGACCTCCAACATAATGCTGGTGGGTCCAGAGGACAGAAGGGTTAAGCTTCCCTTCGCGGTTCACCTTAAGGACTTCAGGATAATAACCTACGGCGAGGAAGCCCAGCAGAAGGGGATAAAGGTAGCGGAGGCCTTCAAGGATGCGGTCGCCTCCTACCAGAGCGAGATAGAGATAATCAACTCGGGAAAGAAGGTGGCAGAGGGTATAGTTGAGGTAAACAAACCCTTCGACTTTAGGAGCTACAGGATCTTCCAGGCCTCCTACGGGCTGACGGGAGGTGTGGGGGAGATGGGTGTTGTGGTAGTGGACAAAGACAAAGCCCAGAAGGATGCGAGGGAGGCCATAGTGGGAAGGTTCACGGTGGGTAGCGGTAAGGTTACCGAGTTCAAGGACATGCTGATCTCAGTAGAAAGGGTCATGCTGAACATACACAATCCACAGGCCGGCATGGACGGGGAGCTAGCACCCGCTGTGGTTTTGAAGGTCCTCTGGAAGAGGAAGGCCTACAACGTCCCGGTCGTTTACGACCCCCAGATAACCGTCCTGGTTTACTCCGAGGTGAAGGAGCTCGAGGATTTCCCTTACGTCTTCTTCATGGACGGGTTCGTCCCCCAGTTCTACTCGGGTTTCCAGGTATCCTTCCATCCGGGAACCAACATAATATGGCTCGGGTCCATAATCCTCGTTCTGGGGATGGCGGTGGCCTTCTACACGGTCCATCGGAAAGTGTGGGTCAGGATAGAGGGGGATACCGCCAAGATAGCCTTCTACTCACACAAGTTCAGGGAGGAGTTCAAGAGGGGCTTCCTAAAAGAGCTTGAGGCGGTTCACCTTCATGGAAAGGGCGGCTAAATTACCGATTATACTTTTGGTGGGGGAAGATGAGGGGACGCCTCGTAATTAAGGTAGGCCTTCTGCTCTTGGTCCTTCTCGTTCTCACCGTAGCCATAGTGGGTGTGTTCGTCAGGAAGAGCGTCCTGGAAAGCTCCGAGGAAACGGCCCGCACAGTGGCTGAGATAGTGAGGGACAGCCTGACCTCGTACATGGTCCTGGGGGTTATAGATAAGAGGGACATACTGCTGGAGCAGATTAAGAGCACTCAGGGCCTCGAGTACGTGAGGGTAATCAGGGGTGAGCCTGTAGTCAGGCAGTTCGGCCCGGGGAAGGAGAGCGAACGCCCCATGGACGCCCTCGAGCTAGAGGTTATAAAGAAGGGAATTCCAAAGAGCGAGCTGATAGAGACTAAAGACAAGGTTCTCTACAGGCTAGTAATACCCTACAAAGCGAGCTCGAGAGGTGAGATCAACTGTATGCAGTGCCATCAGGTTAAGGAGGGTGAGGTCCTGGGCGCTGTGAGCATAGGTATGGATCTCACCCGAAAGAGAACGGAGGCCATGGTCCTCTTAGGGGCCTACACCCTAACAGCGGGAGGAGTCTTCGCCTTCCTCTTCTGGATACTGATCAGGCACTTCGAGCCTTACAGAAAGCTCTTCGAGGAGATGAAGTCGGTTCTTAACTCCTTCAAGGAGGGGGACTTCAGGAAGAGGATAAGGATAAGCCTCGAGGACGAAGCCGGCGACCTTGCGAGGGTTATAAACAGCGTTGGTGAAACGCTCGGAAAGACCCTGTCGAGCATCAGGGAAAAGGTCTCCATGC
>WFPN01000194.1 GCA_015487535.1 Aquificaceae bacterium | reverse complement strand
TTTCAAGTCCAACTATGACAGGAGTGCTATCTTAAATAGCGTCAGAGATTAAATTGAAAACAGGAAAGGGGGTGTGTCATGGACAGAAGGGACTTCTTTAAGATGGGAGCTCTTACCCTATCCATGCCCTTCCTGATCAGGGGAGCCTTTGCCCAGGAGAAGAAAGGGCAGCTACCGAGACTGAACTTGGAGGATCTGCCTCAGAAGGAGACCGAAGACGCCGTGGTTTACCACTGTGATTTCCCGCAGGAGAACAGATTTCACGCCATGCTGACCAACATGAGGAACCATCTTTCGGCCTACGACTTCGATCCCTTCAGGATCAAGCTCATCCTTGTGGCGAACGGCGTCGGGGTAAAGTTCTTCATGAAGACACACAAGGGTACAAAGTGGGAAAAGGAGAAGATAGACCTCAAGCGTGCCGAGGAGCGCCTCTCTTACCTGTCTCAGTTCGAGGTTGAGTTCTACATCTGCGATATAACGATAAGGAGCCTGAAGCTCAAATACGAGAACTTCTTTGACTTCGTTAAGATCGTTCCCTCCGGGGTTGGGAGCGTGGGAAGACTACAGACCAACGGCTTCGGATACATAAAGGTCCTCTGATGGACGCCCACGCTTTTTACGAGTACCTGCTCACGAAAGGATACGAGAGGAGGAGGTCCCAGGAGGAGTTCATAGACATAGTGCAGGACCTTATAGAAAGAGGAGGTGTGAAGCTCGTAGAGGCCCCTACGGGGACAGGGAAGACCTTCGCCTACCTGATACCTCTGATAACATCCGGACAGAGGGCGATAATCTCTACGGGAACCAAGATACTCCAGGATCAGCTCAGGAGGGATATAGAGTTCCTCACAGGACACTACAAACTCCTGACCGGTGAAGAGGTCAGCTACGCCGTGCTCAAGGGGAAAGGGAACTACCTCTGTCTCGACAGATACCACAGGGAGAAGCTCTCTCCTGAAGAGCTCGGTGACATACCGGAGCTTATGGAGACTCAGTGGGGAGGAGATCTGACCCTGAGCTCCTGCTCCCCCGAGGCTGTGCCCAAGCTGAACGTGGATGATGACTACTGCACAGCTCACTACAGGAACGTCTGTCCTTACAGAGGGGAGTGCTACTACTGGGAGAAGATCAAGTCGAGGGAGCGGAAGGCCCAGATACTGGTGATAAACCATGCCCTCCTGGCCCTCAAGGACTTTGAGAGCACAGAAGACAGGGTTCTCGTGATAGACGAGGTCCACGAGCTCGACAGGTACCTTACCCTTGCGAGCACATCCTCCCTATCCCTTTACTGGTTCAGGGAGCTCATAGGAAGCCTGGAGAAGCTCTTAGAGAAGGAGATCAAGCTCAGCCCCGAGGACTTCTTCAGAAAAAACTTCGAAGGGCTCTTCAAGGAGGATACCAGCGAGGTCTCGCTGGAGAGCCTGTCTGGTTATGTGCCTCAGCTCCGAAGGGAGCTCGCAGATCCCATAAGGAGATTGGTTCAGGAATTCAAAGAGAAGCTGCTTTCTGAGGTTGAGGAGTTCCTGGAAAGCAGGTTGATGATCAGCTTTAGACTTAAGAGCTTCTTGGAAGGAACTATGCTCTTCCCTCCAGAGTTCCTCGAGCGTTTCAAGGCCGGTTACGAGGAGGTTGATGAGAACGAACAGAGGCTGATAGACAGGGTCAAGAAGCTGGATTACCTCGAGAGGAAGACCCACAAGCTCTCACAGTTCTTAAGGCTGTGTGAAGAGGACAGGGATGAGTTCGGTTACAAGGTTTCGAGGAACTGGAGCAGGAAGCTCCAAACATACAACTACAGGCTGGAGATATTTCCGGTATTTCCCAGGGGAGTTGTAGAGCCGGAGCTCTACAAAGGCGTGCTCCTCACCTCTGCCACGGTAGATCCCGAGGATATAAGATTTACCACAGGGCTAGAGGGTGACTTTTACAGGCTCGGACACAACTTCGATTACTCGAAGGTCACCTTCATAATAACCAACGCGAACCCGAAGAGGGAGGGCTGGGAGGAGAAGCTCAAGGAGTCCTACGAGGACATAAGGAACATCCACGAGAGAGTTCTCGTCCTCCTGACAAATAGGAAGCACCTGAGGCTCTTTGAAAACAACGGGGAGGTGGCTAAGCAGGGGGACGGTAGCCTCAGCACTCTGATAGAGAAGCTGAGAGAGGGAAAGATAAAGGTCCTCATAGGCCTCGATAGCCTATGGACGGGCGTGGATGTGAGGGGCGATAAGGGGATACTGATGTCCAAACTGCCCTTTGAGAGCCCGGAAGACCCGGTAACGTACCACAGGATAAGGTATTTAAAGAGTGTGGGGGAAGACCCCTTTGAGTATCAACGCAGAAAGGCCTTCATAAAGTTCAGGCAGGGCGTGGGAAGGCTGATGCGTCAGAAGACAGACTCGGGCACCATAATACTCTGCGACAACAGGGTGTGGCGCTACGGTGAGTTTATAAGCTTCCTGCGGGAGCTGGGCGTGAATATCCTTTACGAGAAGAACCTCACATCCCGAAGGACATCGGGACGTCCATATTCACGTCCTTGACTTCCTTTATCTCCGGGAACTTCTGCTTGAGAGCCCTCTCGATCCCGGCCTTCAGCGTCAGAACCGACATACCGCATCCGGAGCAGGCTCCTACCAATCTGACCAGAACGGTACCATCCTCCTGAACGTCCACGAGCTCAACGTCTCCTCCGTCGAACCTGAGAGCAGGCCTTATCTCGTCAAGGACCTTTTCAATCTCTTCCCTTGTGGGCATTCCCATTCGTCTTACCTCCTCTTTTGAATTTAGAGTTTATATCCCGCTCTGCAACGTGTGTATGTAGCTTATCATATTCCCATGAAGCTCCTCATCCCTGGGACCACGACCAACTTCGGGGCAGGCTTTGATACCTTCGGCCTCGCCCTAAATCTATACAACATCTTTGAGTTCGAGGAGAGCGACGCCTTCGGCGTGGAGATAGAGGGTGAGGGAAAGAACCTTCCCAGGGACGAGAACAACCTGGTTATAAAAGTCTATAAGAGGGCCTGCGAAGTCTTTGGGGTCAGACCGGAGCCTTTCAAGCTGAAACAGACCAACAGGGTACCCACCGCGAGGGGGCTCGGCTCTTCGGCAACCGCCATAGTGGGAGGGATAGAGGCGTGTGTGGGGCTCCACTCCCTCGAGGTCGATCTGGAGGACAGGTTGAAGGTAGCCTTTGAGTTCGAACCTCATCCTGACAACCTGCTCCCGGCCTTCGTGGGGGGTTTTGTGGTCTGCGTTCAAGATGGAGGGCTTACCTTCAACAGGATAAGCTTTCCCTCCGAGCTCTCCCTAGTATTCGCCGTTCCGGACTTTGAACTATCTACCGAGGAAGCGAGAAGGGTGTTGAGGGGCGAGGTATCCCTTCGGGATGCTATCTTCAATATCCAGAGGGCGAGCCTCTTCGTTTCCGCACTGCTAACCGGAAGGTACGAACTCCTGAAAGAGGCCGTGAGGGATAGGCTCCATCAACCCTACAGATCGAAGCTCGTAAAAGGGTTCGACAGGGTCCTCGAGGCGGGCTACTCGGCGGGAGCGTACGCTGTATTCCTCAGCGGCGCAGGGCCTACGATCTGTGCGATAACCTCGGACGAGACAAGCGGCAGCGTGGGAAGCGCTATGAGGGAGGCCTTTGAAGGTGAGAATGTCCGTGCAAGAACTCTCTATCTGAAGGCTGAGGATAGAGGGGCCTTCTGGGAATGAAGCTCCTGACCTTGGACGTAGGTAACACAACGGTAGATGCCTGCGTGTTTGAAGGGGAAAAGATAGAGCATCTGGGTAGATTTTCGCATACGGAGGTTTCCAGGCTTGCCGGAGACTACGACCT
This sequence comes from Aquificaceae bacterium, assembly GCA_015487535.1. Classification (GTDB taxonomy): domain Bacteria; phylum Aquificota; class Aquificia; order Aquificales; family Aquificaceae; genus Hydrogenivirga. Next base: position 562 of record WFPN01000194.1, on the reverse strand, counting down.
CGTGGTCGTATCCTCTGTGAGGAGCTCCCTGAACGAAGAGCTGGGCGATCTGTTCGGTGAGAAGCTAAAGATCCTGAAGATCGAGGATATTCCAATAGACATAGACTACAGAACTCCGGAGACGCTCGGAATAGATAGGGTCCTTCTCGCTTACGGGGTTAAGGAGCTCTACTCTCCCAGCGCGGTTCTCGTGAGTGCTGGAACTGCTCTAGTTGTTGATCTCTTGCTCGATGGTGTCTTCAGGGGAGGCTTCATAACTTCCGGGCTCGGACTTAAGCTCAGGGCTCTATCGGAAAGAGCGGAGGGGATCCCAAGCCTTGAGCCTTTGGCCTTAGAAACTTTGGTGGGAAAGAGCACGCGGGAGTGCCTCCTGGCAGGAACCTACGTGGAGAGCTTGAGCTTTGTTACTGGAACGGCCAGAAGATGGAGGGAGGAGATGGGTAGGGATCTACCGGTATTTATAACGGGCGGTGAGGGTAAGTTCTTCGAGGACCTGGGGGTTTATGATCCCCTCCTTCTCCACAAGGCTATGCACAGAATTATAATTAACGAATGAGGTCTG
>WFPN01000193.1 GCA_015487535.1 Aquificaceae bacterium | reverse complement strand
GGGAAGAGGGCGGAAAGCTACCCAAGGCAGAACCGGTCCTCGTTGGAATAACAAAGGCCTCCCTCTCAACAAGAAGCTGGATATCCGCCGCATCCTTCCAGGAGACGACGAAGGTCCTCACCGAGGCGGCCTGTGAGGGCAAGGTGGACGAGCTCTACGGACTCAAGGAAAACGTCATAATCGGTAACCTGATACCTGCGGGAACCGGAGTGGACGAGTACTCGAAGGTGGACGTTGTGGAGGAAGGAAAGAAGCTCCTCTTCAAGGAGGAAGAGACGGAAGAATTGAAGGAATCGGAGGAGTGAGATATAATAGTTGATTGCGTGTTTTCAGGAGGAGAAGAGTATGCCAACTATTAACCAGCTCATCAAACACGGAAGGGAGAAGAAGAGGAAGAAGTCGAAGGCCCCAGCCCTCGAGGGGTGCCCCCAGAAGAGGGGAGTCTGCGTAAGGGTATATACGGTAACTCCCAAGAAGCCTAACTCCGCCCTCAGGAAGGTCACGAGGGTCAGGCTCTCGAACGGGATAGAGGTGACCGCCTACATCCCCGGTGAGGGGCATAACCTCCAGGAGCACTCTATAGTTCTGGTAAGGGGCGGAAGGGTCAAGGACCTTCCCGGTGTCAGATACAAGGTGATAAGGGGAGCACTCGACGCCGCCGGAGTTCAGGGCAGAAGGCAGTCCCGTTCCAAATACGGAGCTAAGAGGCCCAAGGAAGAGAAGGGAGGTTAAGGTATGCCGAGGAAAGGACCCGTTACCCCCAGAGAGATACCCCCAGATCCCAAGTACGGGGACGTTCTCGTACAGAAGCTGATAAACAAAGTTATGAAGGACGGCAAGAAGAGCGTTGCCGAGTGGATAGTCTATACAGCCCTCGAGGAGGCGGCCAAAGAGAGGAAGATGACACCCGTGGAGCTCCTTCACAAGGTCATAGAGAACCTAAAGCCCCAGTGGGAGGTCAGACCCAGAAGGGTAGGAGGAGCTACCTACCAGGTTCCCATAGAGGTTCCCGAAAGGAGACAGATAAGCCTCGCTATAAGGTGGCTCGTCGAGGCTGCAAGGAACAGACCCAGAGGAAGGGGATCCTACACCATGATCCAGCGGCTGAAGGCCGAGCTCCTCGATGCTCTCGACGGCAAGGGAGGAGCCTTTAAGAAGAAAGAGGATACCCACAAGATGGCTCAGGCGAACATGGTCTTTTCCCACTTCAGATGGTAAGGAGGTAAGAGATGGCAAGGGCGGTTCCGATAGAAAGGCTCAGGAACATAGGTATAGTGGCGCACATAGACGCCGGTAAGACCACCACCACAGAGAGGATCCTTTACTACACGGGAAGGACCTACAAGATAGGTGAGGTCCACGAGGGTGCCGCCACTATGGACTGGATGGAGCAGGAGAAGGAGAGGGGAATAACGATAACCGCAGCTACCACGGCCTGCTTCTGGCCCAGGAACAACCAGAAGTACCAGATAAACATAATAGACACGCCGGGACACGTGGACTTCTCCGTCGAGGTCGTCCGTTCCATGAAGGTCCTCGACGGGATAGTCTTCATATTCTCGGCGGTTGAAGGTGTCCAGCCCCAGTCCGAGGCCAACTGGAGGTGGGCCGACAGGTTCAACGTCCCCAGGATAGCCTTCATAAACAAGCTCGACAGACTCGGGGCTGACTTTTACAGGGTCTTCAACGAGATCCAGGAGAAGCTCACGATAAAGCCCGTTGCTATCCAGATACCCGTGGGTGCCGAGGACCAGTTCGAGGGCGTGATAGACCTCATGGAGATGAAGGCGATAATCTGGCTAGAGGAGACCCTCGGCGCCAAGTACGAGGTGAGGGACATACCTCCAGAATACGTGGACAAAGCCCAGGAGTGGCGCGAGAAGATGGTCGAGACCATAGTGGAGACCGACGACGAACTGATGGAGAAGTACCTTGAAGGCCAGGAGATAGGTGTAGAGGAGCTTAGGAAGGCTCTCAGGAAGGCCACGATAGACAGACAGCTCGTTCCTGTTCTATGTGGTTCTGCTTTCAAAAACAAAGGCGTTCAGCCCCTTCTAGATGCGGTTATAGACTACCTTCCCTCCCCGATAGATCTTCCTCCCATAAAGGGAACCAACCCCAACACCGGCGAGACGGAGGAGAGGAAGCCTCTAGACGATGAACCCTTCTGCGCTTACGCCTTCAAGGTTATGTCAGATCCGTACGCTGGACAGCTGACCTACATAAGGGTCTTCTCTGGAAACCTGAAGGCTGGCTCCTACGTCCTGAACGTTACAAAAGGGGAGAAGCAGAGGGTAGGAAGGCTCCTTCTAATGCACGCCAACACTAGGGAGGAGATACAGGACGTCTCCGCGGGTGAGATATGCGCGGTAGTTGGACTAGATGCCGCAACCGGAGACACCCTCGCCGACGAGAAGCACCCGATAATCCTTGAGAAGCTCGAGTTCCCCGACCCGGTCATATCCATGGCGATAGAGCCCAAGACCAAGAAGGACCAGGAGAAGCTCTCTCAGGTTCTCAACAAGTTCATGAAGGAGGACCC
>WFPN01000192.1 GCA_015487535.1 Aquificaceae bacterium | reverse complement strand
AGTTCAGACCAGGTTTTAGGGAGAAGGCGATCAGAGCTATACTCAAGGTCTTCATCTACGATATGCAGAGCGTTTTCGATTCTTTCTTCTTCGACTTCCTCAGGGACGTTGGGGTCGATGTAGATCAGATAGAGGAGGCGAAAGATCCGAGAAAGGACCTCTCCGACTTCTACGCCGAGATCAAGAAGCTCGTCAAGGAGAAGATGGAGGAGAAGGCGAGAGCCCTCGAGGCTGTTATAAAGGATCTCTCCGAAGCTATGGAGAGGCTAAAGAGTGGAGATCTTACGGTGAGCGTTGAGGTCAAGCTGGGCGAGTACGAGAAGCTTTATAGGGACTTCAACGAGATGGTTGTTGGACTGAGAAGGCTTCTGGGCAAGGCCTACACAAGCTCGAGCGAGCTCACCGACAACGCCATAATCCTAACCGACGTCTCCTACCAGATACAGGACAGCCTCAAGCTCCTCAACGAGAACATAAGCACCATATCGACGTCTGCCGAGGAGTTCTCCGCCATAGTCCAGCAGAACGCGCAGAACATACTCGGGGCCAGGAGCCTGGTCCAGGAGATGCACTCTTCCTTTACCGAGAACCACAAGGTCCTTAGCGATTTGATCTCCAACATGCAGGAGATCTACAACTCGGTGGAGAAGTATTCTGAGGTTATAAAGGAGCTCAGCAGATCCGTTGACAGGATAGGGGAGATAACCGGAACCATCAACTCGATAGCAGAGCAGACGAGCCTCCTGTCTCTGAACGCTGCCATAGAGGCGGCCAGGGCCGGGGAGGCAGGGAGAGGCTTTGCGGTGGTGGCGGACGAGGTGAGAAAGCTGGCAGAGAGGACCTCCGAATCGGCAAAGGACATAATAGAGATAATCGAGGGTGTGAGCGAATCGGCATCGAAAGCTGTAGGGCTCATAGAGAAGATCCTGGATACGGTCCAGAGGGGTATGGAGGCCTCCAACAAGGCGAGCATGGCGATCTCTGACCTTGCAGGAAAGATGAAGGAGGTGGACACGAGGATCTCAGCTCTGGCAACCGCTGGTGAGGAGGAGGCCTCGACCGCCAACCAGCTAAGCGAGTCCGTGATGGAGCTTAGGAACCTCGCCGAGGGCGATAGAAAGAGGGCGGAAGAGCTCAAAGAGATAGCCAACAAAACGATGGAGGTTCTGAAGACCCTGCTCGCGGATCTGGAGAGGATAAAGCTTGATGTCTTCAACATCGAAAAGGCGAAGGTAGCCCACAACATGTGGAAGCTAAGGCTCCTGAAGTTCCTCGAGGGTGAACTTGAGATGGACCCCTCCGAGCTGGTAGATCATACACAGTGCTACCTTGGGAAGTGGTACTACTCCCAGGGTAAGGAGCACTGCGGACATCTGGAGAGCTTCAAGGCTATAGAGCCTCCTCATATAGAACTCCACAAGCTAGCGAGGGAGATTTACGAGCTTAAGAAGGCCGGAAGGTTGGACGAGGCCAAGCAAAAACTCCTCAGGGTCAAGGAGGTGGCCAGAGTAATAGTTTCTAACCTAGACAAGCTGAAGGCTGAGTGTACAAGGTCCGATTAACTTTATAATTGTGATGGAGGAAGGCCATGGCGGAAGACAAAGCCCAGGAGTGTTCTAAGTACATGGAGGAGCTCTCCCGGCTTACGGAGAGCCTTATGAAGATAGCCAAGCAGTCGAACCTCCTCGCCCTGAACGCTGCGATAGAAGCTGCCAGGGTAGGAGAGGCGGGTAAGGGTTTTGCCGTGGTTGCCACGGAATTCAGGAAGCTGGCGGACAACACATCTAAGCTGTCGAAAGAGATAAAGAGCATCGTGGATCAGCTATCGGAAGCCCTTAAGGTGGAGGCGGAGGATGAAACCTGATAAGGCTACCGGAGGCCTGCCGGATATTTTGGAAACAGGGAAAAACGAGCTCGAGATAGTGGACTTTCGTATATACGAAGACAGGCCAGAAGGCGTATATGAGTGGATATTCGGGGTAAACGTGGCCAAGGTGAGGGAAGTTCTGAGGATGCCCAAGATAACTAAGGTTCCCAACATGCCCCCTGAAGTGGAGGGAATGGCGGAGATAAGGGGGAAGCTGATCCCGGTGGTAAGCCTCGCCAGATGGATAGGTATAGAGGAACCTCCCGAGAGGAAGAAGTTCCTCCTCCATCTGGAGTTTCTGAGAGAGAACGTGGGCGTTATAGTCCACGATGCGAAAAGGATAAGGAGGATATCCTGGAGGGATATAAAGAAGGCTCCCGAAACCCTCAACCAGCAGCTCGGGGGCAGGATCACAGGCGTTGT
>WFPN01000191.1 GCA_015487535.1 Aquificaceae bacterium | reverse complement strand
TGTATCTCTTCTCACCGTCCGCGTAGTGAATTAGGGCTATGCGTGCGCTTCTGAAGGGATCGTACTCTATGGCGGCAACTTTTCCGGGAACCAGGCTCTTATCCCTCTTGAAGTCTATGATCCTGTAGAGCTTCTTGTGGCCCCCGCCCCTGTGTCTGGAGGTTATCTTTCCCTGCTGGCGGGACCTTCCCTTGGCCCTGTGCCACCAGATCACGAGGGACTTCTCGGGCTCGCTCTTGGTTATCTCCGCAAAGTCGTAGAGAACCGCATGTCTTGTTCCGTTAGTAACAGGCTTTAGCTTCCTAACACCCATCTCTTACGCTCCCTTAGGTTGCAAAGTTAAGAAGGTCTATGCTCTGGCCCGGCTCGAGGGTGACTATAGCCTTCTTCCACTTCCTAGTGGTCCCATACTGCCTGAACCTGCCCAGCACCCTCTTCTTCTTTGGCTTAACTATCATCGTGTTCACCTTCTTAACCTTGACTCCGAAAAGCTCCTCTATAGCGTTCTTTATCTCCGTTTTGGAGGCGTCGAGGGCAACCTCGAAGGTGTACTTCCCGTAATCCTCCATCAGCCTGTTGCTCTTCTCCGTTATGACGGGCCTGATGATTATCTCGTAAGGTCTCCTCTGACTCATGCTTCCACCCTCTTGTAGATTTCCTCTAATGCATCCTTAAGAATGAGGAGCTTGTCGCTCCAGAGGATGTCGTAAACGTTTAAACCTTCGGTAGTAAGAACTCTAACGTTCGGGAGGTTCCTGAAGGATTTGTATATTACCTCGTCCTTGGAGGGAAGGACGATCAGAACCTTATGGCTGTCCAGCTTCTTGCTCTTTAGAAACTCGAGGGCCTTCTTGGTTTTTGGGGTGTCCCCGAGGTCTATCTTGTCCACTATAACGATGTTCTTGTTCTGGGCCTTGTCAGAGAGGGCCATCTTGAGGCCAAGCTTTCTGACCTTTTTAGGAAGTGTGTATGAGTAGTCCCTGGGTTTGGGTCCGTGGGCCACACCACCTCCCACGAGGATGTTGGCTCCCCTGTCTCCGTGTCTGGCATGTCCGGTTCCCTTCTGGGGAAGGATCTTCCTTCCGCTGTAGGCGACCTCACCCCTCGTCTTTGTGGAGTGGGTCCCCTGCCTCCTGGAGGCGAGCTGCCACTTTACCACCTCCCACAGAACATGCTTCTTTACCTTAACGTTGAATACCTCGTCCTTTACCTCTACCCTTCCTATCTTCATGCCTCAGCTCCCGTAAGCTCCTTTACGCTTTCTACCAATGGCTTAAGCCTGTTAATCTTGAGCTGTTGCTTCTTCCTTCCCGCTATCCTCGATTGCTCTATGTAGAGGATGCCCTTGCTTGGTCCTGGCACGGAGCCTTTAACGAGGATAAGGCCTTCCTCGGGGATCACGTCCACCACAAGGAGGGCCTGAACCCTTATCTTCTCCGCGCCCCAGTGTCCGGGCATCTTCTTGCCCTTCCATACCCTGCCCGGATCGGTCCTGTTTCCTATGGCTCCTACAGCCCTGTGGTACCTGTGTCCGTGGGATTTGGGGAAGCCTCCGAAGTCCCATCTCTTCATAGCTCCCGCGAAACCTCTTCCTTTGGAGGTCCCCACCACGTCCACTATATCACCGGGCTTGAAGAACTCATCTATCTTGATCTCCTGACCCTCCTGGAAATCCTGGGGTTTTTCCACCCTGAATTCTTTGAGGTATCTGAGGAGCTTTACGCCCCTTTTGTTGAAGTGCCCCATCAGGGGCTTGGTTAGATGCTTTTCCTTAGCCTCGATAGCCCCCACCTGGATTGCTGAGTATCCATCCTTCTCAGGAGTTTTTACCTGAACTACGTAGTTGGTTGGGACCTGTATAACCGTTACGGGAACGGCTGTCCCGTCCTTGGCGAAGACCCTCGTCATTCCAATCTTTCTTCCTATAACTCCTACACCCATCTCATCAACCTCTCATCTTCACCTCTACGTCCACGCCCGCAGGAAGGTTTATCTCCATAAGGGCCTCTATCGTCTGGGGCGTTACCCTCGTGATATCGAGTATCCTCGAGTGCTCCCTTATCTCGAAATGCTCCCTCGACTGCTCGAACTTATGGGGGGACCTGAGAACACACCACTTCCTTATCCTGGTGGGCATAGGTATCGGCCCCTTTATAACACCTCCAGTCCTCTTGACTGTCTCTATGATCTTCTTAACCGATTCGTCCAGGAGTTTATGATCGTATGCCCTAAGCCTTATCCTTATCTTGTCCTGCTCCATAATCAGTTACTCCTCAATCCAGTATTTTGGTAACGACACCAGCCCCTACTGTCCTTCCTCCTTCCCTTATAGCAAACCTTAAACCCTCTTCCATAGCTACAGGGGCTATTAGCTCTACCTCGAGCTCCACATTATCCCCTGGCATCACCATCTCTACTCCCTCTGGTAGCTTCACTACAGTCCCCGTCACATCCGCTGTCCTGAAGTAAAACTGTGGCCTGTAGTTCACAAAAAAGGGCGTGTGCCTCCCCCCTTCTTCCTTGGAAAGTATGTAAACCTGTGCCCTGAACTTCCTGTGGGGCGTCACACTCCCAGGAGCTGCCAATA
>WFPN01000190.1 GCA_015487535.1 Aquificaceae bacterium | reverse complement strand
TTCGACGCCCCTCTTCGTCTATCTGTTTCTTGAGCTCCCTGTTGGCCTTCTCCAGAAGAGCATCGAGAAGAAGCTCATACTCGGGAAGCTTTGCCATCAAAACGTTGTACTTCTCAGGGTCTATCATCGCTCATACCTCCTTCTTTATCACCTCTCCCTCTCCTACCTGCCTTAAGTGCTCTTTGACCTCCTCAAGATCTCTCTCGAGCTTCTGTATCTGGACATCCATCCACGAGGCGTATTCCTGAGAGAGCTTCTGTTTGTCTTCCGTCCCTGTCCTAAAATCGCCCATGTACAGCTCCACAAGTCCTTGGAGAGCCTGAGCGTATCCCCTGAGGGCTAAGGCGAACTCTTCGATGAGGTAGGGGTCGAGCTTGTAGTCAACCTCTCCTATGAAGAGCTCTTCAACGGGGAGGTCTTTGGGGTCAAAGCCGAACTCCCTTATGAACTGGGCATCTTCGCTGTCTTCCCTGATGCTTATCTTTACGTTCTCGGGATCGACTTGGAAGAGAGCTCCCTTGAGGCTGATGAAGACTTTTCTCATGGCTATATACCTCCTGCTAAGATTTTTCAGATGAAGAGAAAGTTTTTAGCCGAGACCATCAGGAACTTCGGAGTGGGTCTTATGGTAGGTTCTTTCCTTCTCAGGATAGCCGAGAGAATATCGGATATTACCCTCGTCCTTGTCCTGCTGGCAGGGTTGTCTAACGTGCTCTTTGCCCTTATCCTAATATCTGAGGAGGAATAGGTTGAATATAGACTGGACCTTAATCCTGATGGCTCTTTTTGCATCCCTTGCCCTGTGGGGTATGGCTCTTGTGTTTGTGAGGAAGGAAAAGAGAACCGCCTAAACATCCACACGCTCCTCCTTCAGGCAAAAGGGAAGCCCGAGGGCCTCCCAGTCAAGCTGAGCGTGGAGAAGATCCTCGCCCCTATCGGTAAGCCTCGTTATGACCTTACCGTAGGGCGTATAATAGACATACCCCTCATCTCCTATAAAGCCCTCCTCGTCCGTGTCCTCCCACAGGGACACATCCAGGACGGGGAGGGTGACTACCTGATCCCCTATCCTGAGGTTTAGCTCCTGAGGTCTGGTTAGTGTCTTCATGGCTCTTACCTCCTTAGTGTTTTGTTAGCTATGGTTAATTATAGTTCAACATGGTAAACCTGTCAATACTATATTTAACCTTGCTTTACTCTGGCTAACGATGTAGAATTAAGGCATTATGGGAGAGGAAAGATTGCTTACCGTTAAGGAAGCCACTCAATATTTAAAGATCAGCAAGGTAACCCTCTACAAACTCATCAAAGAAGGCAAGATAAAGCCCGTCAAGATAGGGAAGAGGACGCTCATAGATAAGAACGACCTCGATAGGCTCATAGAGGAGAGCAAGGGGAGGGATGGGTAAAATCCTGTATAAACGCAAGGCTTGGGAGCGACTCCAGACCGCAAAATGGTGTCTATCTCAGGGCTACCTTTCGAGTTGTGCCTCTAACCTTTACTTTGCCTATTTCAACTACTTTCAGCATGTAGTGGGGACACCGCCAAAAGGTAGGTGGAGACATATCGGCATAGCCAAGGCTTTTGTCCTTACAGCCTTCAGGACCTTAAACTTTTCTCCGGAAGAGCTCAGGCGTATAAAGGAGGCGTACGACGACCTCTACGGATATAGGCTCAGAGCGGATTACGCTCCTGAAGAGGTGCCTTCAACTGCCCTGCCCCTTCTTGAGGAGTATATTAATCTTCTGTCAGAGGTAATAAGGAATGAAAGTTAAGGGCGATGTGGTCAAGGACATATTAGAGGAACTGAAATCTCTTCCCTTTGTTGAAGAAGTTTATATAACCTCTCCAAAAGAAGGAGCCGACTTGGGGCTCTTGATAAGGGGTAGAGGCAGGGTAGCCGAGCACATCCACGATATAAACACGGCCATAAACAGCATAGCAACCTCAAGTGATAACCCAGAGGAGTGGGTTTTCGTATCATGGGAGTGGGAAAATGTTGAGGGTTAAGGTGAGGTTCTTTGTAGCCCTGAGGACACAGGATGAATGAGGCTATAGCGGTTGTAGGGCTATTCATAGCTGTAATCGTGCTCTCCGTAATATTGTTTAAAACCTATAAGACCTTCGATGAAGGGGTTGAGACTCGAGGAGAATGATGTATGACGTCTTAGCTGTTCTGGGAGCTGTACCCCTCGGGATAGCCTTCGCCTATCTCGTCCTCCTGGCTCTGGCAGGTTTAGCGGTTTACTTTATAGCCAACAGGCAGGAAAAGGCCCACCAATGAAAGTTAAGGGTTATGCGGATAAGGTACATACCCGAGACGGACACGCTTTGAAGCCCCAAAGCACCCTCAAGATAAAAACAGGACAACGGGACATTTCGGGACAAACCCCCTTGTCCCGTTTTTGACCTTAGAGCCTCTACGCTTTTATCAGTTCGGGACAACGGGACAGGAGGGAGAATATTATCGTGAAAGTACAATTCTAAAGATGGGGTCTCCTCGTGCTTGGGTTGCTTCTGTTTGTCGTGTTCCTCGGGCTGTCTATCTTCTATGAGTAGAAGGTACAGGGATGAGTGATCTATATATAGCCCTGGCGATAGTGGGTCTGGTGGTTTTGTCCGCCTCGGTTCTGGTCGTCTGGCTAAACAGGCCGGGCAAAGAAAGGGGATCGGCTACATAACTGAGGCGGGAGGGCTAATGGACAGGGAAGCCCTCAAGGAAGAGCTTAAAACATACGTCGAGCTTCTAAAGATTATTACCGCCTTTCTTATAGCCATAGGAGGCGGAACCGCAACGCTCTTTATAGGCCTTGACTCCGGGACTAAGGCTATCTTATTTCTTCTCGGACTCATAACAGAAAGTGTTTTTGCTATAGCTTTCATATCTGTGCTTATGCACGTAAATTCACTTATAAGGAGGCTAAAGGAATGAACCTTTATGAGGTAGTGGGCACTTTAGGCTTAATCGTAGTTGTGGCTCTTCTCATCTACATGGCATGGACTATAAAGAAGATGCCCGAAGAAGCGGGTAAACCTTAAAACAGATAAGCTATGCCCAGAAAACCTAAGAAGAGAGGGAAGACAGCTTTAGGAGATAACCTCTACCTTATCAAAGGCTCCTACTGGTTCATCTTCACGTATAAGGGGAAAACTTACAGGGAAAGGATAGGCAGGGAGAAAGAGCTCCCCCTCACAAGTGCCAAATACATAGCGGGGGAACTGAGGTCAAGGATAATAAAAGGGGAGTACATACCCCTGAAGGAAGAGAGCCTCACCTTCAGGGAGATATCCGGTAAATACCTCGAGTGGTATAAGTCTTCCCGCCCTGACCTCAGGAAGAGAACTCTAAAGGAGATGGAGAGGAAGATCGCTCTCCTTAACTCTCACTTCGGGAAC
>WFPN01000189.1 GCA_015487535.1 Aquificaceae bacterium | reverse complement strand
TGGAGGTATGGGTCGAGTACGGTCTCCAGTCGGCGAACTTCGAGACCCTCAAGAGGATAAACCGGGCCCACGGGGTTTCCGACTTCGTGGACGCGGTCCTGAGAACCAAGAGAAGACCTCTCAAGGTCTGTGCCCATATCATAGTCGGCCTTCCCCACGAGACGAGGGAGGACGTGGTGGAGACGGCCAAGCTCCTCGCCGCCCTACCGATAGATGGCGTGAAGATCCATCCCCTCCACGTTATAAAGGGAACGGTGATGGCCCTTCAGTACGAGAGGGGAGAGTTCGAAACCCTATCCCTGGAGGAGTATGCGGAGCTCTGTGCCGATGTTATAGAGATACTCCCGGAGAACGTGGTTATCCACAGGGTAACCGGGGAGGTGGACGAGGAGAGGCTGATAGCTCCCGATTACTGCTCTCCAAGGAAGAAGAACCTGGTCCTCCAGAAGGTAGAGGAAGTTTTGAAGAGGAGAGGGTCCTATCAGGGATCCAACAAGAGTGCCCTCAGCAGAGGAGTATGAGGAAGGAACACTGGGCTTTAGTATCACTTTCCCTTAACCTACTTCAGTCCGCCCTGAAGTTCGTCGCCGGTCTTCTTACCGGAAGCCTCTCCCTACTGGGAGAGTCCGTTCACTCCCTTTCCGACGCCTCCGCCTCCGTTATAGCTTATCTCTCCATAAAGTTCTCCGAAAAGAAGCACAGGAAGTTCCCCTACGGACTCTACAAGCTGGAGAACATAGGAGCCATAGTTATAGCCTTCTTCCTAATCCTCGCCGCCTACGAGATAGGCCACAGGGCCCTGAGTGGAAACGTAAGTATAGAGAGGGAGTACCTTCCGGTAGGTATAGGGGTAGTGGTCTTCTCTCTGGTAAGTTCTTTGACCCTCTCCTTCTTAGAGAGGAGGGCCGGCAAGAGGCTGAACTCTCCTACCTTGATCGCCGACTCCTACCACACCTTGACGGACGCCTTCGGCTCGCTGCTCGTTCTCATCAGCCTTTCCGCCGCCTACCTTGGGTACAACTACGACAGGTACTTCGCCCTCGCCGTGGTGGGCCTTATACTCTACACGGCCTTGGGTCTGCTTAAGGAGCAGGTTGGGGCTATCCTCGACATATCCGCGGACGAGGAGACGATCGAGAGGATAAGGGAGATAATCCTCAGCTTTCCGGAGGTGGAGGGTGTAAAGAGGCTCCTGGTTAGAAGCGCTGGAGGGAAGCTCTTCATAGACGCGGAGATACTGTTGAGGCCGGGGAGCTTTATGAGGAGTCACGCTATCGCCGACGAGATCGAGAGGAGGATAGTGAGGGAGATAGACAACGTGGAGATGGTCTTTATCCACTATGAACCCGCCAGGGAGGAGAAGCTGAGGATAGCCGTTTTTTCCGGAGACGGAGAGGCTCTGTGCAGGGACTTTTCCAAGGTGAACAAGATGTTCGTGTTCGAGGAGAGAAGCGGCAACCCCAAGGTAAAGGAGGTAAAGGTTAGCTCGGAGGAGGAGGTGGCAAAGCTCCTCGTGAGGGAGGGAGTGGACATAGTTATATGCGGTCATCATCCGGAGAGCTCTAGGGCCAAGTGGATACTCCACAGGAACGGGATCTTTGTCTGGGAAACAGACAAGGAGAACATCTACGAGGCCCTCTCCGAGGTCTCAAAGCTGAGGCTCGACGGCTCAAAGAAAGAGTGAAGCTACCAAAGGAACGAGCAGGTTTACGCTCTTGACCTCTTTAAGAAGACCCCAGAGCTTGAGGGCTATAACCACCATTATCCCACCACCTATGAACAGGCTGTTGGCCATCGACTGTGGATCGAGGAACTCTCCAAAGAAGAAGGCCAACAGGGTTATGCTCCCCTGAAATACCAGAACGAAAAAGGCTGAGAACAGCACCCCCCTTCCGAGGGAGGAGGAGAGGATTATCGAGGAGAACCCGTCCATAGTCGCCTTGGAAAGTATCAAAGAGCTGTCCCCCTTCGTTCCCTCGAGGATGCACCCGAGCAGTGTCATGGGTCCAACGGTGAAGAGGACCGAAGAGGTCACGAAGGCGTTGGTGAAGTCCGCCCCGCCCTTTGAGAGCTGTTCTACCTTTCCCTCGAGGTCGAGAAGGTATCCTATGGCCGTCCCGAATAGGATTATGAAGAAGACCTTGAGGGTTTCGGGCTTGTTCTCAAGGATCAGCTTAACCCCAAGGAGGAAGGTAAAGAGGCCTATCCCGTGTATAACACCGTCTCTGAGCTTTGGGTTTATGAACCTCGCCCCCTTGAGGCCAAGGAGGCTTCCGAGGATAACGAGGACGAAGTTTACGAGGGTCCCGAAGCCGGGGAACATCACCCCTTATCTTCTTGCTGGACCTGGGCTTGCTGCTGGGCCTGGGAGACTATATCCTTCATCATGTTGTAGAGGAACTCTCCCCTGTCGTCCACCCTGTACCTCTCTATCACGGCATTCCTTGCCTTCTCCCCTATCTCCTTGGCCTCCTCCAGGTTGTCGAGGTAGTATAGAACTTTCTCTTCTATGTCGGCCCTGTCGAGAGGCATGTAAGGGATCACCTCCTCTCCCGGTGTGAGGAATCCGGGCAGGGTCCCCCTGTAGTCTATCATCGGGGCGCTCCCCATCGCCGAAACCTCGAGAGGCGTAAATCCGATGCCGGAGGGAACCGTATGGGGAAAGCTCATCACCGTTATGTAGCTCCTTCCGTATATATCCAACAGCTCCTCGTAGGAGTTTACCTTTATGTTCTCGTGATCCTCTTTTAGCTCCCCCTGAAACTCCCCAACGATCTTTAGGTTTATACCGTCGAGGAAGTTCACCAGGTACCATCTCTTCCTCATCGTGGCGTATATGGCCGTGTCGTTCAGCAGCCTTAGGAAGGCTTCTTCGTTCTTCTGTCTCCAGTCGCTGAACTCCTGCTGAACCTGGGGGTTGAAGAGGCCCAGAACGTAGTTCAGAGCGGTTACCGCGTTCACCTCCGGGTTCCTGAACATGTACTCCCCCGTTTCGATGAAGAGGGGAAATATGTTCTCCGGAAGGCTCTTCTGGACCGAGTTCACTATTATCTGCGGATCGATAACGGGCCCCAGGAAGGCTATATCTATATCCCTTTCTTCGGGAGCCTGCGGGAACACGGAGAAGTCCAGGAAGGGCGTCAGGTAGCTTATATTCTCGACCCCGAGCATCCTCAGGCTGTCCGCGTACTTTATGTCCGTAACCAGGGCGATAAGGTTCCTGTGTTGAAGACCGAAGAGGTTAGGAAAGTGCAGGAGCGGATCCTCGGTGAAGAAGGAGAAGTGAACGAAGCCGAAAATATCGTACAGGGGAGTCTTCTTTCCCTCCTGCTCTCCCACTATTATCCCTGTTGCGTTCAGGTCCATTGTGAAGGCTGGCCTGAACTCCTGGAGCTCCTCCACAGTCTTCTGAACGTTGCCGGGATCGAGCTCTATCTCCTTGAACTCTACACCCCGTTCCTTCAGGTAATCGATCAGTACCTTTACGTGTTTTAAGCTCCCCTGCGGTTCCCCTACCTTTAGGAAGGCTAATCTCATGATCTCTCAATTATAAAGGATTTCTCCTCGTCCATGAGCTTCTCCTTCGCCCTCTCTATCTCCACACCCAGTTCCTTGCCCTCCAAACCGCTCTCCTTCAGCTTCTCGATAGTTTCCCTCGGCACCTTGACGAACCTCAACTTCTCCAGGTAGAGCTTAACCTTGTCCCGAAGCCCCTCCTCCGTCATGAGCAGCAAGAGGAGGGAGATGTGGATACCCTTCAGGGCTCTGTATATCTCGGAGCTCCTTTCCGCCTCGCTGAGCTTTGCCCTAACCGTGTTGAGCTTCCTGTACAGTTCTTCCATGCTCTCCCTCACCCATGCGGGTGCGGAAACGTCTTCGAGAAATCTGATGCTTACCTCCGGCCTTATGGTAGATAAGAGCAGCATCAGAAAGACCCACCCGTAATCGAGCCTCTCGGAGGGGAACTCCAAGGAGTGCCAGTCCGTAACCTTCTTGAGTTTGAGTAGTCTGTCCTCGAGAGCCTGAGTCCACTGGAAACCCTTTATAACGTGCTCGAGAACCTTGTACTTTCTGTAGAGATATAGTATGTCCAGGAGCCTTTCCTCCCTCAGGGCCAGCCTGATCTCGTTCATTATCCTCCCCTTGGGGGCCTCCTCAAGGAGGCCCAGGTTCACCGCCTGCCTCAGCAACCTCTCCGTGCTCTTGGACAGCTTGAAGCCAAGTCTTCCTGCAAATCTCAGTGCCCTGAGTATCCTTACAGGATCTTCTATGAAGCTCACTGGATGGAGTACCCTTATTATCCTGTCCTTGAGATCCCTTATACCCCCAAAGTAATCT
>WFPN01000188.1 GCA_015487535.1 Aquificaceae bacterium | reverse complement strand
TGGAGGTCATCTCAAAGGGCAGGGAAATTCTGTTGTTTTCCAAGACCGAACCCGTCTTTAGATCGATCAGGCTCGTCTTAAGGTAGTAGGGCGTATCACACTTGTCTCCCATCTTTATGGTTATATCCCTGTCGAACAAGCTCGCGTAGTAGGCGGCTGATATAACCGCACTGTAAACCTTCTCATCCTTCACGCTCTTTTTCAGCAGATCCTTCAGGCTCTCTATGTCTATCTCCTTTCTGTTCTTAAAGCTGACTATCACCTTCGATAGCTCTTCGGAAACTTCTAGGCCGAGCCTGATTCTGCTGAGGACTTTTCTGAAGTCTTCAATTCCCAGTAGCTCGGGTGGCAACGTTCTTTCGAACATCTTCAGGGTCTCGCCCAAAAACCTCCAGACCACCCCTCCCCTCTCGCACTTGACCAGGAGGGTGGACATAACCACAGGTTCGTCAAGGAAGACCTTTCTACTTATTACAGTTTCAAACTCACTGCCGAAGAGGAGATCTGAAGCTGAGGACAGTACGACATCCTTGTAAATACTGCCTCCCACAACGTAAAGGTAGCCAGGAGGAAAGGTCTTCAAGAGGTAACTACAGATGAAGTTCTCGTAATCGCAGCTCCTGTACTGGACGAGGGCATACCCCTTCATAACCTCCTTCAGCTCTCTCGAGAGGAAGTCCACCTTGAATATAGCTTTATCGGTGATGAGCAGGCTTTCCCTCGCGGTCATGGGAAGGACATTGAATACGTCTAGGTAAACTGGTATATCTATACACGTTGCAAGACCGTGCCTCTCAGAGTACACACATATTGGCCTGTTCTTTATATCGCATTCGGCGAACTCAACTACGCCCGAACTGTTCTCCTCATAGATACACCTGGTAGGGTTAGATAGGAGTATAATCTGGTCAGGCATTCCGGTAAGGAAGAGGGAAGGGTTCACCAGGTCGGGAACGCCTTTCAGAGCTCTGCACTTTAGCTCTCCTTCAAAATATCTCCATCTGCACAGCTCGTTACCCCTCAGGAATACCAGCTCTCCCCTGTAGGCGTCTATCCATGGTTCGTTGAAGAAGAACTTTGAAGTTATGAACTCGTTCTCCACAAACTCCGTCCCACCCACAGAGTAGGGTATGAAACCAAGGTCCAGGCAGCTCCCCTTCGTGGGTCCCTCAAGGTAGCATATCTTAGAGCAGTTCCAGACCTCCCGCCCGCCCAGTACCTCTTTATCCCAGCAGACGTTCAAGAATGCGGGATACCCATATTTTGGAGGCTCCCCTATTCCGATGCCCGCCTTCCTACCTTTGTAGCTCCATTTCTGGAGAAGGTGCGAGAACCTTACAGGAAAGCCCCACCTGTTTTGAAGGTTCTGAATGTAAGTGAGGGTTGCGAACCTCACATGGCCTTTCGGCAACTCTGCGGGAGAGAAAGTTCTTACCTCGTTTACACTGGGAGACTTCAGCAAGACCTTCTGAGTTTTCACCTTGAAAGAACATGAAGAGATCAACAGGAGTGTTAGGATAAGGTACAGACCCAACCTCATGGCGATCGGGGATATATTTTAATACTCTGTGATGAAGGTCTCCTTCTGTACCCTCGGATGCAGGATGAACCAGTTCGACACCGACCTGATGCGTTCCAGGTTCTTAGAGTCCGGATACGAGGTTGTGGACTTTGAAGAGCCTGCAGACGTTTATATCATAAATACCTGCACCGTCACAGTAGGAGGTGACAGATCCTCGAGGCAGGCAATATATCAGGCAAAGAGGCGAAATCCTGAGGCGGTCGTTGTAGCCACGGGTTGCTACGCCCAGGTGAAGCCGGAAGAACTCTCTTCCCTGAAAGAGGTCGATCTTGTGATCGGGAACACCCACAAGTCCGAGATCCTCAGGCTCGTGGAGGATTTCCTTGAGAGGAGAGATAAGAAGGTAGTGGTCGGGGAGATATTCAGGGAAAAGGAGCTGGAGAACTTCGACCTCGTCCTATACTTCGAGGAGACGAGGCCCTTTTTGAAGGTCCAAGAGGGATGTAACAAGTTCTGCACCTTCTGCGTGATCCCCTTCGCGAGGGGGAAGGTCAGGGGCGCCCCCAAGGAGAAGGTTGTGGAGCAGGTCAGGGTCCTCGCGGAGAGAGGTTTTAAAGAGGTAGTCCTCTCCGGAACACAGCTCTCCCAGTACGGGTGGGACATAGGGAGCTCCCTTTACGAACTCCTGCTGGACCTTCTCGAAGTTGAGGGCATAGAGATAATCAGGCTCTCCTCCATGCACATCAAGGAGATGGACAGAAAACTCCTCGAGCTTATAACGACCGAGAGAAAGATAGCCCCCCACTTCCACCTTTCCCTCCAGAGCGGTTCCGAGAGGATCCTCGATCTGATGGAGAGGGGCTACACTCCGGAGGAGTTCAGAAAGGTCGTAGAGTTCATACTCGACCGAAGACCCGAGTCCGCCGTAGGGACGGACATAATAGCGGGCTTTCCCACCGAGAGCGATGAGGAGTTTGAGGAGACCTTGGAGTTCGTTCGAAATATTCCCTTTGCATACCTCCACGTCTTCCCTTACTCTGACAGGCCCTTTACGAAGGCGAGCAGGCTAAAGCCCAAGGTCCCCGAAAGGATAAAGAAGGAGAGGGTGAAAGTTCTCAGGGAACTCGACCAGCAGAAGAGGAAGGAGTTTAGGGAGAGAAACAAAGGAAGGAAGCTCAGGGCGATAGTCCTCTCTGAGGGAAGGGCGCTTACAGAAAACTACATAGAGGTGAAGGTCTCCAACGAATACAAACCGGGGGATCTGATAGAGGTAGTCCTCTAATACTTCCTCTCGGTAGGTTGATACCTGGTTATCCTGACGGGGATGTAGTCGAGCTTAAGCTCTCCGTTCTCGTAATAGACTAAGGAGTGCTTCAGGAAGTTCTCATCGTCCCTCTCGGGATAGTCCTCCCTCGAGTGTCCTCCCCTCGACTCGCGCCTGTTCAGAGCACACAGAGCCACGGCCCTCGCGAGTTCGAGCATGTTCCGGAGTTCTAAAAGCTCTATCAGGTTTGTATTGAAAACCTTAGACTTGTCCACCACCGGGATCCTCTCCCACCTCTCTAAAAGCTCCGAGAGCTCCTCGTAGGCACTTTTCAAAGACTCCTCGTCCCTGAATATTCCCATCTTGGCCCAGGTTATCTCCCCCATCTGGGTCCTTATATGGGCGAGGTTTTCGTTCCCTTCCCTACTCATGAGGTTCTCGATGAACTCTCCGCCTTTATTTACCTCCCCTTCCGTAATCTCCAAGTAGTCCGTCTCTTTCACGAACTCCCTTACAGACATCCCCGCATACTTTCCGAATACTATCAACTCAGTAAGGGAGTTCCCACCGAGCCTGTTGGCCCCGTGGACAGAGACACAGGCGCACTCTCCCACAGCGTAGAGCCCCTTCAGGGGGGTTTCGGAGGTTCTGTAATCTGTTATATGTATCCCGCCCATGCAGTAGTGGGCGGTGGGCCTTATGGGAACAAGGTCCTTCACGGGATCCACACCTTCGAAGTCTATGGCGAGCTGTCTGACCTGAGGGAGCCTCTCCTTTATCCTCTCCTCGCCCAGATGCCTAAGGTCGAGGTAAACGTAAGCTCTCGCCCCCTCTCCAACACCCCTTCCTTCCCTTATCTCATACTCTATAGCCCTCGAGACCATGTCCCTCGGGGCGAGCTCCATCTTCTCAGGAGCGTATCTCTTCATGACCCTCTCGCCCAGCTTGTTCACCAGGTATCCACCCTCTCCCCTGCAGGCCTCCGAGAGGAGTATCCCCGTT
>WFPN01000187.1 GCA_015487535.1 Aquificaceae bacterium | reverse complement strand
TTCTGGAAGAGGACCTTCGGTGAGGAGTCGGTCAGGGATCAGCCCGAGGCGGTTAGGTTGCTGAGGGAGTCTCTGAAAAGTAAAGGCAGGATAGTCATCTACGATTACAGGAACGTGGACATAACGGAGACGAGGGTGAATACCGCGGGCCTTGTGATGAGGGAGATCCTCAAGCTCGCCAAATCGGATCCACGGGACAGGCTGATAGTCTTGGAGGAGGCCCACAACTTCGCCCCCGAGAGGGGAACCGCAGAGGTCCAGGCGGGAAGGGAAAACCTCGCGTATCTGAGCGCCCGCAGGATAGCGATGGAGGGGAGAAAGCTCAGGCTCGGCCTGATAGCCATCACCCAGAGGCCCGCAAACGTGAGCAAGTTCATCCTCTCCCAGCTCAACACCCAGGTGATCTTCAAGCTGATAACCAAGAACGACCTGGAGGCGGTTTCCATCTTCTTCGAGCAGTCGAAGGAGGACATCTTCAACCTCCTTCCATTCCTAAAGCCCGGGACCGCATACATAAGCGGTCTGGCGGTCCCCTTCAGCTTCCTCTTCCAGATGGAGGAGATCCCCTACTGGTAAAGCGTGTATCATATTAGGGTGGTGAAGGTAAGGGTAGGTATAGTCGGCTGCGGTGTGGTCGGCACGGGGACCGTCAGGCTCCTCTTGGAAAACAGGGAGATCCTCAGGAAGAAGACAGGCATAGATCTCCAGCTCGTAAAGGTGGCGGATCTCGACTGGGAGAGGGAAAGGGAGTTCGAGGTCCCTCATGAGCTCAGAACTACCGATTACAGGGAGGTCCTCACTTCCAGCGACATAGTTGTCGAGCTGGTGGGGGGAAAGGACTTTGCCAAAAAGCTGATGCTGGAGGCCATAGATAGCGGGAAGCACGTGGTTACCGCCAACAAGCATCTGCTGGCGATAGAGGGCGAGGAGATATTCCTGAGTGCGAAGAAAAAAGGTGTCAGGGTTGGCTTCGAGGCCTCGGTGGGGGGCGGGATACCTGTCATAAAGGCCCTGAGAGAAGGGCTCGTGGGGAACAGGATAGAAACCATATACGGGATCCTGAACGGGACGACCAACTACATACTCACAAGGATGTTCGAGGAGAACCTGGACTTCGAGAGCGCTCTCAAAGAGGCCTCTGAGAGGGGCTACGCGGAGGCTGATCCTTCCCTCGACATAGACGGCTGGGACGCGGCCCACAAGATAAACATCCTCGCCTCCCTCGCCTTCGGGAACTACTTTCCCTTCGAGGACGTTTACGTGGAGGGGATAAGGAACGTAAACCGCTTGGACGTGGAGCTCGGCAAAGAACTCGGCTACACCCTCAAGCTCCTCGCTATCGCCAAGAGGTTCGACGGGGAGGCGGAGATCAGGGTTCATCCTACCTTCATACACTCGGAAGAGGCTCTCGCAAAAGTATCGGGCGTTTACAACGCGGTCCTTATTGAGGGAGACTTCGTGGGCAGGACCATGTTCTACGGGCAGGGTGCAGGATCCCTTCCTACCGCCTCAGCGGTCGTCTCGGACATCGTGGACGTGGCTAGGTCAGTGGCTACCGGAAGCTCCCTCGAGATAACACCCGTGGACTGGGAGGAGGAGAGGATTTCAGTTAGAAAGAACTTCTTCAGCAGGTATTATCTGAGGTTCGACGTTCCCGACAGGCCCGGAGTCCTGGCCTCCATATCGAGGGTCCTTGCGGACTTCAACATAAGCATAGCGGCGGTCCTGCAGAAGGAGATGGTCTGCGAGCTGGCTGGGAGGAAGGGAGAGCCTGTGGTCCCCCTTGTGATACTCACACACAAGGCTTACGAGCAGGACGTTCAAAAGGCCCTCGGTGAGATAAAAAAGCTTCCCGTGGTGGTGGGAGAGCCTACATTGATAAGGGTCGAGGAGGAGGCGGAATGAGGAAGCTCCTTGCCCCTTCAATCCTTGCAGGGGACTGGTGGAACATAGGGGAGCAGATAGAGGCTGCGATCAGGGGCGGGGCCGACATCCTGCACTTCGACGTGATGGACGGGCACTTCGTCCCCAACATAACCGCCGGCCCCGAGATACTCGCGAGCGTGAGGAAGCGCGTTAGCCTTCCCATAGACGCCCATCTGATGATAGAGGATCCCGACAGATACATCCCCGAGTTTATAAAGGCTGGGGCGAACTGGATAAGCGTCCACATAGAGAACGTGCCCCACATCCACAGGACGCTGAGTCTGATAAAGGAGCTGGGAGCTAAGGCTGGAGTTGTTCTCAATCCCGGGACTCCCCTCTCCGCGATAGAGGAGGCGATCCACTACGCGGACTACGTTCTCCTGATGTCCGTTAATCCCGGCTTCAGCGGTCAGAAGTTTATAGAAAGATCTCTGG
>WFPN01000186.1 GCA_015487535.1 Aquificaceae bacterium | reverse complement strand
CTTATAGAACCGAGGAGGGCCTCGGTTGAGGAGATAGCCCTAAACCACGATCCCAACTACATCCAGGAGGTTCACGATTTTTGCAAGTCCGGAGGTGGGTTTTTGGACCCGGATACTTACGCCGTCGAGGAGACCTACGATGTAGCCCTCATGGCAGCTGGCGGTGTTCTCGAAGGTATAGATAAGATACTGGAGGGAGATGTAGAGACTGCGTTCTGTGCGGTTAGACCCCCTGGACACCATGCGGAGTACGCTAAGGCTATGGGTTTTTGCATATTTAACAACGTGGCTGTGGGAGCCCACTACCTTAGAAAGAAGGGTATAGAGAAGGTGTTCATAATAGACTTCGACGCCCATCACGGGAACGGCACCCAAAGGAGCTTCTACCAGGACGATAAGGTCTTTTACTTCTCTACCCATCAGTACCCTTTTTACCCTGGAACCGGAAGCTCGAGCGAGAACGGAGCTGGAAAGGGAGAGGGTTACACCCTGAACGTTCCCATGCCTGCCGGTGCCGGAGATTCAGAGTACGAGCCCGTTTACTCTAACCTGCTGCCGAAGGTAATGAGGGAGTTTAAGCCCAACTTCGTACTGGTATCAGCAGGCTACGACCTGCACTCGGACGACCCCCTCACCTATCTCAACGTGTCCACCAGGGGAATTAGGAAGATCGTGAGTAGCATTCTGAAAACCTCCAGGGATCTCGGAGCTCCCACCCTATTCGCTCTCGAAGGAGGGTACAACCTCAGGGCTCTCGGTGAGAGCGTGGTTGCAACCGTAGAAGAGATGCTTCAGGCCTGATGTCTCCTTCTCTCCACCAGCATACCAACCAAAGGAGGGAGCCAGCACAGGTTTGCAGCTATAGTCTCGAGAGCCACGAATAGGTTTGTGGTCGGAGAAAAGCCCAGCAATCTCGCAACCAGCAATCCCACGGGAACGATAAGTATGACGAGGAGGCTCGTGAGCATCACTGGGCTCCTTACATACTTTTTAAAGGCCCTTGGAAATCCTTTCTCCTTCCTGTACATGTATATAAATCCCGAGACGTTCGCCCCCAACTGATCGCTCATTGCGTAGAAGTAGGGTATGTAGAAGCCTTCCCAGCCGTAGACGTTTACGCCCAGCAATCTGCTGAAGAGGTCTATCCACCAGGGAACGGTCATGCCTATGAGCTTCCCCCAGCCGTAGGCTTGTGCAAGCGAGGAGGCGGCGCCCGAAAGGCGTTTTCTTATGGCGAACACGCCCTCGAGAATGCTCTCCCCCTCACCCGCAAGGGTCCTCACAGCCCACTCGCCTATCGGGTTCTGCTGAAACCCGAGCCTATCCAACAACCATCCCAGCCCCAGCCCTCCGGCAAACCCGGCGAGGGTGAACTTTATAAGCTCTCCGAACTCCTCTTCTTCGTGTTCTTCCTCTTTGGACCTCTCTGGCTCCTCATGCATTCCTGAACCTCCTGTACACACTCTCATAGACGGCAGGGAGTATGACCAGTGTAAGGAGCGTGGATGTGAATATACCGCCCACCACTACGGTAGCTAGAGGTTTCTGGACCTCAGAGCCTATGTCTGTAGTTAGGAGCATGGGGACGAGTCCAAGGGAGGCGGCGGTTGCTGTAATCAGTATGGGCCTTATCCTTAACATTGCCGCTTCCCTAACAGCTTCCCTTATATCCTTACCGTTCTCCAGAAGCTGACGTATGTAGGATACGAGCACAACTCCATTCAGGGTAGCGATACCGAAAACAGCTATAAACCCTATCGAGGAGGGTACAGATAGGTTAAAGCCTGAGATATAAAGGGCAACTATACCCCCTATAGTAGCAAAGGGGACATTAAGCATTATCACAAGGGCATCCCTAACGGAATTATAGTTGAGATAAAGAAGTATAAAGATGAGGAAGATGGATATAGGAACCACTATAGATAACTTTTTCATGGCCCTCTGCTGGTTTTCAAACTGTCCCCCATAAGTTATGAAATATCCTTTGGGTAGGTTCACCTCTTTCTCTATCCTGCTCCTGAGTTCCTCCACAAAACCGCCAATGTCCCTTCCTTCCACATTGAGCATAACTAGAGAAAACCTTATGTTGTTTTCCCTCCTTATCACGAAAAGTCCCGGCTCTACCTTTATATCCGCCACATCACCGAAGGTCAGGAGTTTCCCGTCCCTCTCAAAGAGCGGAATGCTCTTTAGCCTGCTTATATCCCCCCTGAACTCCTTGGGCAATGTCATGAC
>WFPN01000185.1 GCA_015487535.1 Aquificaceae bacterium | reverse complement strand
GTTCCCGTTGGGGAGGTCCAACCTCCCATAACGCCGAGCAATAGTCCGTCAAAGTCTTTGACCACAGCTATCCTTGCGTACTCCACATCCCACTCCCCTTCTTCTGCTTCGTATATGGGCTCCAGAACAGCCCCCACGTTCTCGGTTATTCTTCCAGCGAAGGCTATCATGAACTCGTCGGGGAATAGTACCTCCCTGTCCTCTCCCTTCTTCTTGCTGTATGGGTAGCTTAGTACACGGACGGAGACCGGATTGAACTTGGTTATGGTGTAGTTATCTCCTGCTGGAAGGTTGGTAAGAGCCTGTCCTTCGGTGTAACCCCTCATCTTGAAGAGCATCCCGTACTTGTTAGCCTCGGTGGTATGGTGTGGCATGTGCTGCACGTGAAACCTGTCTGCCTCGCGAAGCTGGGAAGTGCGTTTGCTTCGCTGGGGAGTATGACCTCTTTGGGGAGCTCGGGACACAGGCTGTTAAAGTACTCGTTTACGGCGAAGGGTAGAGCTATCCCTAAAGCCGCTGCAGCCAGAAGCTTCCCTCTCATAGCACACCTCCTTATGAACATGATTTAGATCATATGCACGCTTTTAGCTTAAATCCGGGATGTATAATGTGCAATATTTAAATTTTTCGTGAATTTAACTTATTTTTAACGTTAAATAAACATCTTGTATTAACACTAAAAACCACTTTATTATTCTCCTGTGTAAGCCTGTAAAAGGGCCTTTCCCACGGAGGTGTAATATGGAGCATAAACACGAACATCAACACAAAGGGGGAGATAACGTTGTCTATACGTGCCCTCACCACCCTGAGGTGAGGCAGAAAGAACCGGGAAAGTGCCCCAAATGCGGCATGGAACTCGTAAAAGTAGAGGAACACAAAGAGCATACACGTATGAAGGAACACACGTGCGGGGCCCATATGGCTCACGAACACGCTCCCGAAGAGCACAAAACTCACGCAGGGCACGACCACTCCATGCATATGGAGGAGATGAAGAGAAAGGCGATAGTAACTACGGTGCTAACTATTCCCGTCGTTCTTTATTCAAAGAGCATACAGGAGCTTTTAGGCTTCTCCATGCCCGAGTTCCCTGGCAGCGAATGGATAACGCCTCTTCTTTCAACGATAGTCTTCTTCTACGGCGGCCTCTTCTTTATAAGGGGAATGCTCGACGAGCTCAGGCTCAGAAAACCAGGGATGATGACCCTGATAAGCGTGGCCATATCGGTTGCCTTCCTCTACAGCCTCTCAACTCTGGTCTTTGGTGGTAAGGAGTTCTTCTGGGAGCTTACAACCCTGATCGTGGTTATGCTCTGGGGGCACTGGATAGAGATGAAGTCCGTTCTGGGAGCCTCCCGTGCTCTGGAGGAGCTTGTGAAGCTCATGCCCACAAAGGCAAACCTTATAAAGAACGGGGAGATAGTTGAGGTTCACGTCTCAGAGCTCAAGCCGGGTGATCTCGTTCTCGTCAAGCCCGGTGAAAAGATACCCGCGGACGGCGTGGTGGTAGAAGGGAGCTCCCATGTGAACGAGGCTATGCTCACGGGAGAATCGAAGCCCGTCCCAAAAGGTGTTGGGGACAGGGTGATAGGCGGTGCTATAAACATGGAAGGCTCCCTCAAGGTTAAGGTAGAGAAGACAGGAGAGGAAACCTACCTGAGTCAGGTTCTCAAGCTGGTGAAGGAGGCTCAGGAGTCTAAGACCAGGCTCCAGGATATGGCCGACAGGGTAGCCTTCTACCTCACCGTGGTTGCGATTGGGGTCGGGCTCCTTGCTTTCATAGCTTGGATAGCGCTCAGGGGAGATCTCCAGTTTGCAGTCGAGAGGGCGGTCACCGTTATGGTTATAGCCTGTCCCCACGCCCTGGGGCTAGCCATACCGCTTGTAGTAGCAATCTCGACCTCTTACTCTGCGAGGAACGGGATACTGGTCAGGAACAGGCTTGCCCTCGAGACCATAAAGGAAGTGGATGCCGTGGTGTTCGATAAAACGGGTACGCTTACGGAGGGGAGGTTTGGAGTGTCGGACGTAGTTTCTACCAGCATGCCGGATCTGGAGCTTTTGAAACTCACGGCAAGCGTTGAAAAGAACTCCGAGCACGTGATAGCGCAGGCTATAGTCGAGGACGCCAGAAACAAGGGCATACCCATACCGGAAGCAAAGAACTTCAGGGCGGTACCCGGTAAAGGGGTTGTGGGCGAGGTAGAGGGCAAGAGGGTTGCCGTCGGGACAAAGCTCCTCATGGAGGAGCTAGGTATCGAGATCTCGGAAGAGGTCCTGAGCAAGGCCAGTGAGCTTGAATCGAAAGGTAAGACTGTGGTTCTCGTTGCCGTTGATGGGAAGCTCGTGGGGGCTGTAGCCCTAGCCGACAGGATAAGGGCCGAGTCCTACGAGGCCGTTTCTGAGCTCAAAAAGCTGGGCAAAAAAGTTGTGATGATAACCGGGGACTCTGAGGAGGTTGCGAGGTACGTTGCCGAAGAACTCGGTATAGACGAGTTTTTCGCCAGAGTCCTTCCCCATCAGAAGGCGGAGAAGGTTAAAGAGCTCCAGGGTAGGGGTATGAAGGTAGCCATGGTTGGAGACGGTATAAACGATGCCCCCGCATTAGTTCAGGCCGACGTGGGTGTGGCTATAGGTTCAGGGACTGACGTTGCCATCGAGAGCGCGGATATAATCCTCGTCAAGAACGATCCCAGGGATGTGGTGAAGGTTATGAAGCTCTCCGTTATAACCGTTAGGAAGATGGTCCAGAACCTGTTCTGGGCCGCCGGGTACAACGTAATTACGATCCCCCTCGCTGCGGGCGTAGCGGCCCCGTGGGGAGTGATCCTCAAGCCCGCGGTGGGAGCGATATTTATGAGCGCAAGCACCGTTATAGTTGCTATAAACGCCATGCTTATGAGGAGAGAACTCAAGTAATTCTGGAGGAACCCGATGATAAAGCTGACCGAGTTCTTTGTTAGAAACAGGATAGCCATACTCTTTGCTACCCTCTTCCTGCTTCTGTACGGATACTACTCCCTTAAAAAAACGCCCATAGACGCAATACCTGATCTCTCAGATGTTCAGGTGATCATCTACTCCAAGTGGATAGGCCAGGTTCCCCAGGTTATAGAGGACCAGCTGACCTACCCGCTGGTTACAAACATGATGGGCGTACCCAAGGTCAAGACAGTCAGAGGTTACTCTGTGCCCAACTACTCTCTGGTATTCATAATCTTTGAGGACGGAACGGACCTTTACTGGGCGCGTTCTCGTGTCCTTGAGAAGCTCGCCACCATAAGGGGACAACTCCCAAAGGAGGCTGACATCCAGCTCGGCCCTGATGCCACGGGAGTAGGATGGGTGTATCAGTACGCCCTCGTTTCCAAGACCAGAACTCTGGACGAGCTCTGGGCACTCCAGAACTTCTACATCAAGTACGCCCTCCTTGCGGTTCCTGACGTTGCGGAGGTCGCATCGGTAGGTGGATACGAGAAGGAGTACAGGGTCCTGGTAAAACCCGAAAAACTCTACCAGTACGGACTCTCCCTCAAAGACCTTTACATGGCTCTGAAGAAGACCAACGTTGAGATGGGGGGCAAGTACGTTGAGATAAACGAGAGGGAGTTCCTGGTCAGAGCGGTCGGGTACGCCAAGAGCAGGGAGGAGATAGCGAAGACCGTTGTCGCTTACAGGAACGGCGTTCCCATAAGGGTAGAAGACATAGGGAAGGTGATAGAGACCCCCGCCTACAGGATGGGTGTTGCGGACTACAACGGACTTGGAGACACGGTGGGCGGAATAGTGGTTATGCGCTTTGGCGCCGACGCCTACAAGGTGATAAAGAACGTCAAAAAGAAGATAGAGGAGATCAAGAAGGGCCTCCCGGAAGACGTTGAGCTCGTGCCAGTCTATGATAGATCGACTCTGATAGAAAGGGCTATAGACAACCTGAAGACAAAACTCATAGAGGAGTCCATAGTCGTCCTCGCCATAGTGGGAATATTCCTCTTCCACATCCAAAGTGCGGTAGTGATCATAATCTTCCTGATAGTTTCGCTCCTTGCCACCTTCATAACGATGAACCACCTCGGGATCACATCCAACATCATGTCCCTGGGAGGTATAGCGATAGCCATTGGGACCATGGTGGACGCAGCGATAGTTCTAGTTGAAAACGTTCACAGAAGGCTGGAGAACGGAGACGACCTTATGACCGCGATAACGCATTCGGCCAAGGACGTTGGAAAGCCCATATTCCTGGCGCTCCTCATAGTTACGGTCTCCTTCGTCCCCCTCTTTGCCCTTGAGGGACAGGCCGGGAGACTATTCAAACCCCTGGTCGCTACAAAGACCCTATCCATGCTGGTTGCCGCTCTCATTTCGGTAACGATAGTTCCCGTTCTCATATACTTCTTGGTCAGAGGAAAGATACCCCCCGAGGAGAAGAACCCCATAGTAAGGCTTCTCATAAAGGCTTACGATCCCCTATTTCACCTGGCGGTAAAGCTCAGATACCTGATGCTTCTACTCTTCGTTGTAATGGGGGTAAGCACACTCTACTTCTACGAGAAGCTCGGAAGGGAGTTCATGCCTGCCCTCAACGAGGGAACTATCCTTTACATGCCCACATCCGTCCCCAGCGTATCCCGTCAGGAGATCTTCAGGATAATCAACATACAGGACAGGATAATCAAACAGTTCCCCGAAGTTGAGAGCGTCTTCGGAAAGGCGGGAAGGGCGGAAACAGCAACAGACCCCGCACCCTTTTCCATGATAGAGACCTTCATAACCCTCAAGCCCGAAGAGGAGTGGAGGAAGGTAAAGGAGGAGAGGTTCTACTCAAACTGGAGCATCCCCGAACCTGTAAAGAACATCCTTCGCAGGATCTTCCCCGAGGAGAGGACCATAACCTACACGGAGCTGATAAGAGAGATGGATCAGGCCATATCCGTTCCAGGTCTTTCCAACATGTGGACGATGCCCATAAAGGGAAGGATAGACATGATAACCACTGGAATACAGACACCCCTCGGAATAAAGATCTACGGAGACGACATAAACACCCTCAACGACCTTGCCCAGCAGATAGAACAGACACTGAAGGACGTGGACGGGATAATGAGCATATTCGGGGAGAGATCCACCAAGGCCACCTACATAGAGATAAGACCCAAGAGGGAAGCACTCCAGAGATACGGCCTGACCGTTTCAGACATAAACATGGCGATAGCCCAGCTCTTTGCCAACTCACCCGCTTCCACCATGATCCTCGGTCGTGAGAGGTATGGGATAACCCTCGGTGTTCCTCTGGACTACAGGTACGACCTTGAAAACCTCACGATACCCCTCAAAGACAGGCTCATACCCCTCTCGGCGGTGGCGGACATAGTAAGAACCGAAAGCCCTATAAGCATAAAGTCAGAGAACGGATTGCTTACAAGCTACGTCTTCATCACACCAAACCCCGAGGTGGACATGGGGACGGTGATAGCACGGGCGGAGAAGGTTCTCCAGGAGAAGCTCAAGCTCCCCAAAGGCTACTACTACGAGTGGAGCGGCCAGTTCGAGTACTGGAAGAAAGCCCTCGAGAACCTGAAGGTGATAATACCCGTGGTCATACTCCTTATAGTGCTACTGGTGTGGTTTACCTTCAACAAGCTCTTCGAAACGATACTGGTTCTGCTCACGCTACCGGTGGCCACCTTTGGTGGGGTCATGCTCATGTATCTACTGGATTACAACATCTCGATAGCATCTATAGCCGGTTTTCTGGCCCTGCTCGGGATAGCGGCCGAGATGGGGATAGTTATGGTGGTCTATATTCAGAACTCACTGCTCCACAAGGCCATGGAATTCGGTGGAAGGATACACGACAAGAGGGAAGCCTTCGAAGCTATATACTCCGGGGCTGTGAAAAGGATAAGGCCGATCTTCATGACATTCTCCGCCATACTTCTGGGACTCCTCCCCATCATGAGAGGACACGGAACGGGATCTGAGGTCATGTCCAGGATAGCCGCTCCCATGGTAGGGGGAATACTCTCTACCTTTATCATTGTTCTCCTTTTCGTTCCCGCTCTGTACGCGATATACATGGAGTGGAGCACTAGGAGGAAGCAGAATCCGTAATTAGTTCTGTAGCAGAACGATTTTAGCTATTTGTAGTTCTGTGGCAGAACTAAATACTTGAAAATTTATAAAATAGTTCTATTGTAGAACTTATGGACTTGAATGAAGTTCTAACGCTTACGGAAGAGACCCATCGGAGGCTTAGACTTTCTCTACCTGAAAGGCTAAGGCTTTATTACGAAAAGGTTGATATAGACAAGCTCAGAACGGTGCTCGTGTACGGTCAGAGGGGAGCGGGAAAGACAACTTTCTTGCTTTATAGGTCGAAGGACAGACCTTTCCTGTACCTTTCCGTAGATAACCCCTTGATAATGACTTTTCCTCTATATGAGGTAGTAAAGGAGGTTTTCAAGAGGGGGTATGAAGGAGTGGTAATTGACGAGGTTCACTTTGCCAAGGACTGGAGCCTTCATCTGAAGGCTCTTCACGATGATTACCCCGACAGATACATATGGGCGAGTGGAAGTAGCAGCCTCCTGTTAAAGAAAGGCGTTGCAGACCTGTCCCGAAGGTTTGTCCAAATAAGGATCCCCCTCCTATCCTTCAGAGAGTTTCTCTATCTGAAAACGGAAATTTTGGAAGAGCCTGTTGATATATTCAACCTTGAAGATGAGGATCTGAAGCTGGTCAAGAAGGTAAACGTTCTGG
>WFPN01000184.1 GCA_015487535.1 Aquificaceae bacterium | reverse complement strand
TGGAGAAGCTTATAAGCTATCCCCTCGCGGTTTTGGGAGGGGTTACAAAGGTTCCAACCCTTGAAGGTGAGGAGCTCGAGATATTCGTCCAGCCCGGAACCGAGTGTGGCTCCACAAAGACAGTTCCCGAAAAAGGTTTCCCATCTCCGGACGGCAGGCGGGGGAACCTGATAATAACCTTCAGGATAGAGGTTCCCAAAAACATAAGCGGTAAGCAGAAAAAGCTCATCGAGAAGCTAGCTAAAGAGATAGGAGAGGAGGGCATAGATAAGGATGAGGGCCTGGTGACAAAGGTAAAGGGGTGGCTCAGGACTTCCTGAATATCCTTACCTTCCTCTCTCTCTCATCTACTATATCTATTTCCACGATGATGTCGCATTCCTTACCTTCCTCCCTCCACTCCACTGCTACAACCCCCTCTCCTATGAACTCGGAAAAGTCGAAGTCTCTGACTCTATACAGATCAACGTGTATCAGTTTTCCTTTGTCCGTTGGGTACTCGTTCACTATTGTGAATGTCGGGCTCCTTACCTGGTAACCCTCCTTTATGCCCAGGCCCTTTGCGAGCCCCTTAACAAAGGTTGTTTTACCGGCTCCGAGCTCTCCCCTGAGACAGATTACTTCACTGCCTTTTAACTTTTTTGCCAATGAAGCCCCGAGGGCTTCCATCTCCTCGGGGCTTTTTATCAGATGCTCCTCCACAGGGTTATTTTACTGGTAGCTGTTGTCCTCCTTGTGAGGAACTATCCTCAGAATTGCCTCGTCAGGGTTCACCTGGTCCCCCACCTTCGCGAAGATCTGCTTGACTATCCCGTCTATGGGGGCGTGGATCTCGTTCTCCATCTTCATCGCCTCAACTATCGCAACCGTCTGTCCCTGCTCAACTGGCTGGCCTTCCTCGACGAGTATTTTGGCCACCTTTCCGGGCATAGGAGGTGTGACGTCTCCAGGTTCGGTAGCTTTGGGTATTCCGCCCTCGACAGCGGCCGTAGTGGTTGTAGCCGCTCCTCCCTGGGCGGGTATAGCTTCCTTCTGTGGGAAGAGCTGTATCTCCTCGAGCCTCCCGTCCACCCTCACGTAGTATTTCCTCGGCTTTCCGGGCTGGTCCTCGAGAGAGACGCCCTCCACCTTTACCTTGAACTTGTCTCCGTGGTAGATGATCTCGAACTCCACTGGAGCGGCGCCGACGACCTTACCTGCTTCCGTCTCCGCTATCTCTGGAAGCTCCTCCACGGGCTCGGGGTGAAGCTCTCCCTTCTCCCTGAGTGTCAGGAACTCCTTGGCCTGCATTGGAAAGAGGATGTAGAGGAGTATCTCCTCATCCGTCGGTTCCCTTCCGAGGAGCTTCTCGAGCTCGTCCTTTGCCTTCTCCCACTCCTGCTGGTCCGCAAGGTCCCCGGGCCTGATCGAGAAGTCCGGCTCCTTTCCGGGGCCGAGGATCTTCTCCACAAGCTCCTTCGAGAGTGGCCCCGGTGGCTTTCCGTACTTGCCCTCCACGTAGTCCCTGACCTCTTTGGTTATCGTCTTGTACCTCTCTCCAGTTATTACGTTCAGAACCGCTTGAACTCCAACTATCTGGGAGGAGGGTGTGAGAAGGGGCGGGTATCCGAGGTCCTTTTCTACGTTTGGAACCTCCGCGAGGGCTTCCTCTATCTTGTCCAAGGCGTTGGCCTCCATCAGCTGGGCGACCATATTCGAGATCATCCCGCCCGGTATCTTGTGGATGAGGACCTGGGCGTTCACACCCGCGTACTCGGTCTCGTACTTCCTGTACTTCTTCTTTATCTTCTTCGCCTCCTCGGCGGCCTCCGCTATCTTGGCAAGGTCCAGACCCGTGTCGAAGGGCGTATCCTGGAGGGCGGCCACTATTGTTTCGGTTGCAGGATGTGAGGATCCAAAGGCCAAGGGTGATAGAACCGTGTCGAGCATATCGACGCCAGCGAGGACAGCCATCATGTGGTTTATGGTGGCCATACCGCTCATGTCGTGGTTGTGCAGGAGGACTGGGATCTTTCCGTCCGTAGCCTCCTTTATGCCTTTGATTATCTGATAGCACTCGAAGGGAGGCATTATCCCCGTGGCGTCCTTGAAGGAGATCCAGTCAGGCTCCATATCGGCGAGCTCTTTTGCATACTCCATCCATCTCTCGTAGGTGTGAACGGGGGATCTCGTGTAGCTTATCTCGGCGTGGACCTCACCCCCGAACTCCTTTATCGCTTTGACCGCAACCTCTATGTTCCTGTTGTCGTTCAGGGAGTCAAAGACTCTGAAGACGGTTATCCCGTTCTCTATAGCCTTCTCAACGAACTTCTTGACCGTCTTGTCCGAGCGGGGCCTGTATCCCACTATGTTCTGACCCCTGAAGAGCATCTGTAGCTTTGTGTTGGGCATGACTTCCTTGATACGCCTGAGCCTTTCCCAGGGGTCTTCTTTCAGATACCTTAAACAAACGTCGTACGTCGCTCCTCCCCAGACCTCGACCGCGTAGAAGCCGCACTTGTCGAGCTTCTCACAGAGGGGCAGGAGGTCATCGGTCCTAACACGTGTGGCGAGCTTACACTGCTGTCCGTCCC
>WFPN01000183.1 GCA_015487535.1 Aquificaceae bacterium | reverse complement strand
GGGTTGTCCTGGCTCTATCCTTCAAGCTGGCCCTTCTGATGCTGATAGTGTGGGCAGGAGTGCTTTACTGGAAGAGGTACGTTTCCCTTGCCTCGATAACGGCTTCCGCTGTGGCCCCAATACTCTTTTTACTTGCGGGCTACCCTTTCCATATCTTTCTGATGAGCGTGGTGATAGCCGCTCTGATCCTTTACAAGCATAAACCCAACATAGAAAGGCTCATGAGCGGTCAAGAGCTCAAGGTATGAGTCCCTTCCTGCTTGCGCTTGCGGTAAACCTCCTCTTCGCCCTATTCAGGGTGGCTTACGTACTGCTCTACCCGATAGACCTATCCCCGGAAGAGGCCCAGTACTGGGACTGGTCGAGGCGTCTGGATCTCAGCTACTACTCGAAACCTCCCATGGTCGCCTACATGAACTTCGTATCCACATCTCTTCTGGGAAACTCGGAGCTTGGTGTGAGGATAACCCCGATCCTTCTCTCCTTCATACTATCCCTGGCCGTTTTCCTGTTTGTAAGGCGTATCTTCGGAGATAGGGTGGCTCTCCTGGCCTCCGTCCTTCCCAACCTCTTTGTGGGAACCTCGATCAACGCGGTGCTAATGACCACAGACGCCCCTTTCATCTTCTTCTGGGGGCTTTCGGTCATCTTTATCTACCTTGCCGTAGAAAGGAACGACATCAGGCTCTGGGTTGTGGTGGGCATTCTCGCCGGGCTTTCCTTCCTTAGCAAGTACCCGGCCGTCTTTCTTTTCCCCCTGACGCTGCTGTACATGTTCCTTACAAGGAGGGATCTCCTATTCTCCCCGAGGCCTTACCTATCCCTTGTGCCCGCCATTTTCCTATCCTTACCCGTGCTCTGGTGGAACCTCAAACACGACTTCGTATCTTTCAGGCACGTTTCGAACCTTGCTAATAAAGGGGCTCACTTTCCCAACTGGGGATCCTTTCTAGAGTTCCTCGGGGGCCAGGCGCTCCTCCTGTCCATAATCCCCTTCTTCTTCCTTATCTACGGGTGGTGGAAAGCTGTAAAGGATAGGGACAGAAGGCTCGTTTTCCTCACGGTTTACTCGCTCCCCGTCTTCCTGTTCTTCGCCCTCCTGGCCCTAAAGAAGAAGGTGTACGCCAACTGGCCCGGATTCGGGTACTTCACGGGAGCTATCCTGATAGCGGTGTTCATAGGGCGCCTCTTGGAAAAGTCCAGGATAGCCTTCTGGGGCGTCGTCCTGTTTTCCTCCTTCCTGGTTCTGCTGCTCCACTTCACCCCCCTTGTGGACTACCTGGGTATGAGGAAGCTAATCCCCCCGAAGCGGGACCCTGTCAAGGTCATGGTAGGATGGGAGTATCTTGGAAGGGAGGTGAGCGGGTTTTACACCGGCAGAGAGCTCATCTTCTCCACCGCGTACCAGATATCGGCCGAGCTCGCCTTCTACGTGAAGGGAAACCCGCGGACCTTCGTGTTTCACCTCGGAAGGAGAACACAGTACTACCTGTGGAAGGACGAACTACCCGCCTTCAAAGGTGAGGACGCCATATTCGTGTCCTACGGGGGCCTGCCGGCGAGCGTTAAAAAGCACTTCCGATCTCACGAACTTTTAAAGAGGATCGATGTGTTCTGGAGAGGGGAGAAGATAAAGAGCTTCGAAGTTTACCTGCTGAAAGGCTTTGAAGGAAGGTTCGATGAGGTTCCGAAAGGCTATTAAAGTATTCCTTAGCCTGTACCTTTGGGGCTTCGTTGCCTATCAGATAACGCCCGTCAGGGTGATACCTTACGTGAACTACGCCCCAACCGAACTCTCCCCTAAGCCCGTAGTGTACTCCTACAGCTTCGCCTACGACGTTAAGACGGCCTTCTCCAACCACGCCGGAAGCATAAGGAACCTCCTGGAAGCTATGGAAAAGAAGGGAATCGATGTGGTCTTCGGGGATTTCCCCCAAGGTATAGAGGAGAGGCTCTTCCCGATGCCAAAGGAGAACGAGTGTTTAATTATAAGAAAGTCCCGTGTGCCGGCGATCAGGTCGGCCCTTCATTTCCTGCTCGATACCCTGCCAAAGACCCTGGCGGGCGGCCGCCCGGAGGAGCTCCTATCAAGGGAGAGCTTCAACCCCTCGGTCTGCTACGTTCTCGCCCACGACAGGAGGGTCCTTTTCTCCACGTTCCTGGGCTTGGAGCTCCCATCCTACGCGAGCATCCTGGGAGGCGGGAAGAATATATTCCTCTCGAGGGATGTTCTCATAAGGTGGCCATACTCGGGAGACATCCTTAAAGGAGGCCTCGTCCTCCTCGGCCAGAACAAGATTTCGGTCTTCGCCTACTCGGAGAGGAGCTTTTATCTACCGGGTGAGAGGACCATCTACCCCTTCAGGTACGTTGTGGAGACAGGCCTCAAAAGGCCCCTACTGCTGGTTTTCAGGGACGGGGATCTGAAGGGGGTTTTCAACCAGAGGAGGATAAACCTGAGCCTGAACGAGAGAGGAAGCTACACATCCCAGGTTATCACCTACAAGTTCAAGGTGCACATCCTATACTTCGGTGTGAGGACGGTGGCCTTAGCCTCATCGATAGGCCTGATGTAAAATAGAGCGGATGCGAGCCTTCGTGGGTTTTTTCACAACAAAGAGTCTCTACGAGTACGTGGATAAGTTCAAAGAAGAAACCAAAGACTTCATAAGGGGCAAGTGGATAGAG
The DNA here is from genome assembly GCA_015487535.1 of Aquificaceae bacterium. Taxonomy (GTDB): domain Bacteria; phylum Aquificota; class Aquificia; order Aquificales; family Aquificaceae; genus Hydrogenivirga. The sequence continues at coordinate 941 of WFPN01000183.1, read as the reverse complement.
CCCCAGAACCTTCACATGACCTTCCAGTTTTTGGGCGAGATAAACCAGGAGCAGGCGGTCAGCGTTCTAAAGAACATCCAGAGGATAGCGGACAGGTACAAGCCTTTCAAGGTTCAGTACAGATCCCTGGGTGTGTTCCCCGATAGGAAGAGGCCGAGGATACTCTGGATAGGGGTTTCGAGAGGGGAGAACACGCTCAAGAGGCTCGCCTCGGAGATCTCCCAACTTAACAGGAAGGTTGGTATAAGGGTGGACTCCAAACCCTTCCATCCCCACGTTACGGTATGCAGGATAAAGGAAGCGGACAGGAGAAAGCTGGGAGGATTCATGAACAGGTACAGGAACTTCAACTTCGGTGAGGAGGTGGTGGACAGGATAGCCCTGATATCGAGCTCCCTCACCAGCATAGGACCTATATACACCGTGGTTGAAGAGTTTTACTTCAGGAGGAACGGATCTTGACCACCTACAAGGACGCTGGTGTAGATATAGATAAGGCTAACGAGTTCGTAAGGTACATAAAGGAGAGGGTAAAGAATACGTTTCCGAAAGGGGCTCTCACCGAGTTCGGAGGCTTTGCGAGCGGCTTTCCCATAAAGGGCTACAGGGAACCGGTGGTCTTTTCCTCTACCGACGGCGTTGGAACGAAGCTAAAGGTGGCCCAGGAGCTCGGAGTACATGATACCGCTGGGATAGATCTTGTCGCCATGAACGTAAACGACGTCCTGACAACGGGGGCCGATCCTCTCTTTTTCCTCGATTACATAGCTACGGGGAAGATAGATCTCGAGGTCCTCAAGAGGGTGATAGATGGCATCATCGAAGGATGTAGGAGAGGTGAGGTTTTCCTCGCCGGGGGCGAGACCGCGGAGATGCCGGGATTCTACCCCGAAGGAGTCTATGACCTTGCCGGCTTCTGCGTGGGAGTGTGTGAGAGGGAG